>JBJERG010000130.1:0-6268 GCA_051882155.1 Ruminococcus sp. | reverse complement strand
GTACTGATACAGCCATACGGTTTGCAGGGTCATTCGGCATTTGGAACAGAGGGTCACAGGTGCGGTCAATTCCTGTATTGTAGCCTGAAATAAGCAGATGACGCTCAGGATTATTGCCGCCTGATGTACGGATAACATCTACAAATTTCTGATTGATCTCGTTGACCAGTCCATAGGATTCCGCCTTACCTTCGGTGCCGCCCCAGGGATTCCATACAGATTCCCAGCCAAGTTCTTCATTCTGTGATTCAAACATCAGATGATCGTCATATTCCTTGAAGCTGTCCGCAATCTGCGTCCACATTGTTTCATAGCGGCGCATACATTCGTCCTTGTTATCCGGGAATGTATTCACCCAGCCGTTATCCCAGTGAATATTGATGATGCAGTACATATCTGCGTCAATGACCCAGTCGACGATTTCATGTATACGTGCGTCATAATCTGCACTGATCTTATAATTGTCACCCATAAGATTAGACCAGGCAACAGGAACTCTGACTACGCCGAATCCTTCATCTGCCATACCCTGAATCATATCCTGAGTGATAACAGGACTGCCCCATGCTGTTTCATAGGCTGTAGGTGTATTGTCACTCCACTCAGCGATCCAGTCGCCGCAGGCTTCAAATGTATTTCCAAGGTTTATACCTATGCCCATATCCCGGACAAGTTCCATTGTTGTCATGTCACGCATACCGTTATTCTTTGCAGGAAGGGCATCTGCGTTAAGAATTGTGACTGAATTAACCGCAATAACAGCGGTGGTGGCCATTAAAATAGTCTTTATTTTATTCATTTAGTTTCCTCCTTGCGTATAAGACAACACCGCAAAAAGTATGCCTTACAGCTATGTACTTGTGCCTGTGGGGAAATTATATCCATGCTTTAGAAAAGCATGGCAACAGGGAAACTTATATGCAGACTTTATGCGGCCGTCCCTGAATATGATGTGCTTTGTGCGGTGTTGCTGTATACTATTATATCATGGATTAAACTATAAAAATATAATATTTACGACAAAAAACATGAAAAATCTGACATGAAGGTGATGTTATGTTTAATATGCCTCTGGAAGCATTTACCAGGGATGAAAGCTATCCGTTTTTTATACAGTTTGGTGAACATACAGAGAATATGTATCTGCATACACATGATAACTACTGTGAACTCGTTATTGTAACCTCAGGATATGCAGAACATATTATAAATGGAAAAAGTTATCCTGTAAGCAAGGGTGATGTTTTTGTGATCAGCGGAATGACAGGACATGGATATGAAAATCCTGTAAATTTCCATATCTGCAATATCATGTTTCGCATGAATTTTCTGAATTTTTCAGATATGGATATAAGCGGTTCTGCAGGATTTCAGGCACTGTTTGTTCTTGAACCGCATCAGTCGAGAAATTTCGAATTTCGCTCAGGCCTGCGGCTGTTGTCTGAAGATTTTGCTGAGGTACATCGTCTTATTAATATAATTCATGCTGAATACACAGAACGCAGAATAGGCTGGAAAACCCTTGTCAAGGCTGAATTTCTCCAATTGGCAGTGATGCTGTCAAGACTTTGTGAATCTGACAGTTTTGAGAATCGTAATGGTTTTGTAAAGCTAGCTCCGGCAATTGCATATATAGAACAGCATTATCAGGAGCCTTTGTCTGTGGCAGAACTTGCGGAAATGTCCCATTATTCGGAACGGCAATTTATCCGCTTGTTCAAGTCTGCCTTCGGCTGTGTACCGCTCAGGTATATCAAACGGCTGAGAATCCAGAAAGCACGGGAACTGCTTACAGATACACAGCTTCCCATAACAGAGATTGCCCATTGCTGCGGATATCCTGACAGCAGCTATTTTTCTAAACTGTTTCAAAGCGAAGTTGGTTTCTCACCCAGAGATTTCCGCAAGTGGAGAAATTGCAGGTAAACCCCGATTATTCATAACTAATACTAATCCCTCAAACATCAATAGACAAACTTGCGGCATAAATTTCGCCATTCGTAGTCGAATGTTCCGGGTGGGCGAAAGACCAGCTTGCGGTATTCTCCTATACTGACAAAATTTCTGCTCGCAATTTTATCTATTTCAATTTAAGGGATTAGTATAACGAATCATGAAATAATAACTTGTCAGTATTTTTATACTGTCACTCGCAGTAATTCTGCGTTTCCATACAATTGAAGCTCGTTGATATTTGCAGGTATAAAAATACAATCTCCCTTTGAAAAAGCCAGTGTTTCCGCTGCACCATAATCTATTTTTCCGCTTCCATCTGCACAAAGCAGAACCTGAAATTTTTCTGATGACGGTACTGTCGGCGTACAGATATCTTCATTTTCTTTTATTATAATCTGCTCTGCCTGAAAATATTGACAGTAGGAGAGCCTCTTTATGCAGCTGCCGTGTTCTTTTTTTACAGTATGCGGCTGATCATTTGGCAAAGAAACAGACATATCTATTACTTCAAGCGCTTTTTTAATATGCAGCTGACGCTTGTTTCCGTTATGATCCGTCCGGTTATAATCATAAAGGCGGTACGTCAGATTTGAACTTTGCTGAATCTCTGCCAACAGAATACCAGCTCCGATTGCATGAACAGTACCTGCTTTAATGAAGAACACATCTCCTTTTTTGACAGGAATCCAATTCAGATAAGGCTCTATTGTACCGTTCTCCAGATGCTGCTGTAATTCTGACTTTGACATAGCCTGGCGAAAGCCATATACAAGATGTGCATCCGGCGCAGCATCTAATATATACCACATTTCTGTTTTGCCGTTCTGCCCATTCTCATTAGTCTTTGCATAATCATCATCGGGATGAACTTGAACAGACAGATTCTGCTGTGCATCTATCAGCTTTATCATAATCGGAAGTTCGCCGTCTGTACTGGAGCAGTTTCCCAGATATTCCGGGTGTTTCTCCAGTACCTCTTTAAGATTTCGTCCGGCATATATACCGGAGTCAACAATACTGATACCATCAGGGTGTGTGGAACATTCCCATGTTTCAGCAAGGGGATTCATACCGCAGTCTTTGCCGAACTCCTTACTCAGACGTTCACCGCCCCACAGATAATCTTTTCCCACAGGTTTTAGTAAAAACGGAACTGTTTTTTTGGCTGTATTCATAAAGACTTCACTTGCTTTCAAATCTGTTTCGAAAATGGAGAAGCGGCAATTCCCGATTTTGTAAACAATGATGCTTCGCCAAAATTATACCACCCATAGCGAAGTGCACATGGATATTCAATATTATCAGATTCCGCACAAAGCAGATTGTTCTCTGTAATATTCACCTGCGCCGGAACAAATTTACCGTCTGCGCCGGCGATTTCAAAGGGATTCTGACTTGCCTTTTGTATAGTTAGATTATCCGGAACATTGCAGAATGAGATATACAGTTTTTTTCCGTCAGAATAGACATAATCCGCTGTGGGGGTTACTGCACCGCTGTTTCCGTAAACCATGTTTTCTGCAAGGACAGCAAGACGTTCACCGGGCGTTTTCTTGTCAAGCGGATGAATATTGTCAAATTCTCCGCAGTCTGCAAGAGAAATCATTCCTGAATTCTGAATCATATCCGCAGCCATTTGCTGCTGCTGACGCTGCATTGCCCAGCTTCTGTCATCTGTTTCACCGTCTGCAATATACATTGGAAGCTGTACAAATAAAAACGGAAGCTTCCAGTCATTCCAGTCCATTCGCCACTGCTTAACAAGCATATACATCATATCGCAATAGCATTCATACCGCTGAACGTCCTCTTCACCTTGATAATATATAAACCCTTTTACAGAAAAACCTGCAACACGCTGTATCATAGATTCATAGAGACCTCCGGGTCTGAATGGTGACTGCCAGCCTGCTGGCAGCGGCCATGGACATTCTCCGCATTTTTCATGGATTTCCTTCCATGAGATATCAGGATTCAAAAGTTTGAGATCATCAACTTTTTTCTGCCACTGCTGATGCTCTGCATTATACTCACGCATTTCCGCAGCATATTGCTCTTCTGTTTTATCGCCAACAAGTTCAGTGTATTCCTCAAGCATTTTTATTCCGCCTGTCAGTTTTTTAAGCTGCGGAATACTCATCCAGCAGGCTATAGATGTTCCGCCCCAGAAACAGTCAATGATACCGATCACACAATCAAGCTTTTCTGCAAGATGAGATGCAAAGTAAAAGGCAACAGCAGACATATTTCCCACATTTTCAGAATCTGCAATATACCATTTGCTTTCTTCTTCCTGCTGCTTCTGCAGCTCGTCCATAACAGGACATTTTGGCACCTGATAAAAGCGAATTCTGCTGCCTTTGTATGCTTTGCAGATTTCCCTGCCGTTTTCACTGTTGATCAGAGGAAGTTCCATATTGCTCTGACCGCCGTCAAGCCACACCTCACCGACAGCTATGTCTTTTACGGAAATTTCTTCATTTCCGCAGACTGCGGTTAAAGTATAATCTGTTCCTGCCTGAAGAGGTGCAAGTGAAACCTTCCATGTTCCGTCCTCATTTACTTTTGCAGTGCTTTTGCTTGTGTGCAGAGATACGGAAATTTCAGTTCCGGGAGTTCCAATGCCCCATACTGAGATTGGCTTGCAACGCTGAAAAACCATGTGATCTTTAAATATTCCTGAAAATTTAATCATTCGGATTTCTCCTTTAAAAAAGCAAGATTTCTGTCGATAAGCTCGCACCGCTGCTTGACACAATCGCTGTTTCTCAGCGGATCTGATGGATTATTAAAGGCGTAATCAAGCAGACGGTCAATTGAACTTGTTGCAACATGAAGCCGTGTATCGGAGGAAGCATAGTAAATATATACACTTCCATCTTCCCGTACCACAGCTCCGTTTGTAAATACAACATTGGAAACATCGCCGATTCTCTCACCGCCCATAGGTGCAATGAGATATCCTGAAGGTTCTGCAATGACCTTTGACGGATCATTGAGATCTGTTACAAATACATAAATCACATAGCGCAGTCCTGCCGCTGTATTCCGGACGCCGTGGGCAATATGGAGCCATCCTTTTTCTGTTTCAATCGGCACGGCACCGCTGCCGTTTTTGGCTTCTGTAATGGTGTGATATCTGCGCTTACTTGTAATAATTTCTTCTTCAATCACAGGATTGCATATATCTTCTGCCAGTCCGTAGCCGATGCCTCCGCCGGAACCTGTTTCAATGAAACCATCCATAGGGCGTGTGAAGAATGCGTATTTGCCGTCTACATATTTTGGCAGCATGCATACATTTCGCTGCTGAGGGCTCTGCTTTGTAACAAGATTCGGCAAACGTTCCCATGTGTTAAGATCCTTGGTGCGGACAATTCCAGCCTGTGCAACTGCCGCAGACAGATCAGATTTGTCATGTGCGCTGGACTCTGAACAGAATACACCATAAATCCAGCCGTCCTCATGCTTGGTAAGGCGCATATCATATACATTTGTTTCGTCGGGATATAAATCCGGCAAAACAACAGGTTTCTCACGGAACACAAAATTATCCACTCCGTTTTCACTTTCTGCAACAGCAAAGAAGCTTTTACGGTCATTGCCTTCTACACGAGCGACCAGACATATTTTTCCATTAAGCTCAATTGCTCCAGCGTTGAATACAGCATTGATTCCCAGACGTTCAATGAAATATGGGTTTGTTTCCGGATTCAGGTCATACCGCCAATGCAGCGGAATATGTTCCCTTGTCAGAACAGGATTCTCCCAGCGGCTGTAAATGCCGTTGTAAAAATCTGTTTTTTTGTTTTTGCGGCAAATGAGTGCCCTCTGCTTTTCAAGCTGTCTGATATATTCACTATGATACATATAAATTCCTCCTGATAAACGCCTGATTACCCCATTATAACGGTAATTTTATTTTCCTTGGCAAGCTTGTCAGCCGGAACATAGTTTTCCTCAAGCTTTTCGCCGTTGAGAGTAATTTCCTTTACGCCGCTTTCAACGTGGTCGGGATTCTGTACGTCGATTGAAAGCTGACTTCCTCTGAACGACTTTTCAATCTTAAAGCCGTCCCATTCCGACGGTATGGACGGTGAAATAACCAGTCCGTCAGCATCAGGACGCATACCGCAGATACCCTCAACACAGCCTACCATTACCGTTGATGCTGTACCTGTCAGCCAGTGAACGTGTGAACGTCCTTCGAATGGAGAAGCCTTGCTCTCTGTAAACTGTCCGTGAGCGTATGGCTCGATAACTCTTATCTCAGCTTTGTCATTCATTGCCGCCGGTGAACTTTCCATGAAGT
>JBJERG010000129.1:0-6278 GCA_051882155.1 Ruminococcus sp. | reverse complement strand
TAAAAATGTTGTCCTTTTTGAATTAAATAAGAGTAAATCCATTGAAATAATATTTTCTGTTCACTGAGAAAAAATAATTTTTTCTGCGTCTAATAATTGAAAGAACAAAACTTGCGGAGGTGATATGGTGGATAATGGTGCAGAATATTATGCAAAATTTATTGAGGGAGATAATTCATATATCGGACTTATTATCAGTGAATACAGGGAAGGTCTGATGATGTATCTGTACAGATTTAAAAATGATATTGATTTTGCAGAAGACCTCACTGAAGATACCTTTGTTAAGTTATATGCGAAAAAGCCGAAGTTTTCGGGCAAATGCTCTTTCAAAACATGGCTGTACACAATAGGAAGGAATATTGCCATTGACTATCGCAGACGTCACCCTTTCACATGGGTTTCATTTGAAAAATGCAGTGATATAAAAGCAGATACCGACGTTGAAGCCAGATTTGAAAAGACAGAACAAAATGCTGAGTTAAGCCGTGCCATGCAGAAACTGAAACTTGAATACAGACAGGTTCTTCATCTTGTTTACATAGAGGGATTATCAACAGAGGAAACCGGTAAAATAATGAAGAAAAACAGCAAGCAAATCGGAAATCTTCTCTACAGAGCAAAAGGCGCCCTTAGAAATATTCTCGGAAAGGAGGAAACAGACAATGAAAAGCAATGAAGAAATGACCCGCAATGTGATTGAGAGAGGGGAAAAGTGTATACGCAGAAGTCAAAGGCAAAAGGCTGTACTTATTAAGAGTGCATCTGTTTTATCTGTGATCTGCATAACTGTACTGTTTGGATTCAGTATTCACAATAGCAGACCCACGGAATCTGAGATTTACGAAAGCCCGGATTCAGGCATTCAGTATAATAGTGATGTTACAGCTGTTTCCACACAAACAAGCGTTTATGAAAGGGAAACGGTTTTGCAGACTGAAACTGAAACAACTATATCAACAACTGTCACAAAAGACTCTGCAATAAGAACTGATGACTATATACAGCAAACTGAAAGTCAGGATGTTCATGCAGAAATATATACAGATATTGCGGTGTCAGCAACAACAGCTGTGGATAAAGGGACAGCTGCCGGAACATCTGCTGTGACCACATCTGTCACAACTGTATCTAAGACAAGTACAACTGCCGCCCCCGACTTCAGCGGCAGCTGCGGCGTCAGCGCATACTATGAATACGATGAATTCACCAGAACGCTGCACATTATGGGAAGTTCGACTTACAGCGACCCCATCGATCTTGATTCACTCTCTCATCTGTATGACAAGGTAAATGTACTTGTGCTGGATAAGGGTATTGAAGCGTTAGGTTATAGAAGTGACGCTGATCATCTGGTAGTCAAGATCATGCAGTATGCAGAACATCTGACTGTCTACCATTATAACGGACTGAGAGATCAGGCATGGATGAAACTCTATTGCAATAATTATTTTGATAATTCAGTTACGTTTATAAATGTTGAACTTGATTCGGTAAGCGGAGTAAGCTGCGGTGATGATCTTTGGTTTGACTACGATATGGACACACGTTCACTCTATTTCCATGGAACAGGTGATACTATGGATGAAACAAAATTAGATTATCTTGTGGGATATTTTGATAAGGTATATATTGACAAGAGTATTGTGAGTCTTAACCACATATCGGCAAATCATATATTTGTAGCAAACACATTCTCCGTTTCTCCAACACAGATATATCATTACAGCGAGTATAAAGATGTTTCGGTACTTAAAAGAGAGGCTGGGGACAACATTGAATTTATAAACCTTGATGAAGAACCATTGCCATAAAAAAGGAGGAAATTAAAAATGAAAAATATAATGAAGAAAGCAGCGTCACTGCTGTTAACAGCTGTCATTACAGCTCAGACATCAGCCATTTCTTATGCAGGTGCTGAGGGTGCATTAAATAATAATGCAGTATCATCTGAATATGAGATCATGTATTACGATAATGCTGTTCCTATTTTAAAAGGAACGGAGGACACCTCAAATCCCGACCTTGCTGCACTGGCGGCTGAACTCGGATATAACGAAAACTCTTTCAGGTTTCCGAATTTCTCATCAGGCAGTTTAGAGGAAACCGATATTTCAGAGGAAGAATTTAATGCAGTATTTGAACGTACTCTGGGATTCTTTTCAAATGAAGAAGAAACTCACTGCAAAAAAGACCTTTACATAACAGCGGCAAGCGGTATGTGCTATGGAATGTCAATGATCCCTGTACTGATTCAAAACGGAGTTATTAAACCCTCTGATATACAGGCAGATGCAGAAACACTTCACGACGTTGAATTTAATGCGTCTGCAATTCAGACTATCATGTCATACACATTTTCCCAATGCTATCATAAAATTGTTCTGGCTCAGGGCATGGAAGACTTTGAACTGGATGAAGAAGGATATGTTAAAAAACTGATCTCCACTGCTAAACGCTGTCATGAAAGCAATACTTATTTTATGGTTTCCTATGGAGGAACGGCTGCAAATTTTGAAAACAAATTTCTGAGCCATGCAGTCACCGGTATAGGTATGGCAGAAGGCAGCTGGAAAATTGAAGGATATGATTATGATTTATGTATTCTTACATACGATTCAAACCGTGTAGATCCTGACGATCATTCAGTTTCAGGCACATTTTCAGAAAAGCTGTGCATATATGTCAACACAGAAACCTATGATTTCTGTATTCCGGGATATGGCGTCACATCTCATACTGACGGATATATAGGCATAGTTTCTGACAATACAGAGCGCTTTTGTTACCGTGCGCCGATAAACGGTACAGATGATCTCAGCGATGACATTTCAGGCGTTGTACAGATCCTGGATTTCAGCCTTGGCAATAAATATAAACTGTGGACAAATGATAAAAACGGCAATCGTGTAAATGTATGGGACGAAACAAACTGCATTTATGGAATGCCTATGGGCGGAAGATTTTTTGTCTATCCTTCAACGGAATACACTCTGGAATGGGATACTGCAGGTGAGAAAGATTTCAGTTCAGCAGGAATAAATTCATCTGTTTACGGTGATACATGGTGCTCCCGGTTCAGCTGCAGCGGCTGGTATAAATTTATAATGGATATTTCCAAGGAAAAGGTTTCTGTTACAAATGAAGGCGCAGTTGAACCTGATGAAGATGTTAAGGATTCACGAGATGATTTCCGTCAGCAATTCGGTCTTAGCTGTTATGACGACAATGAAGCAGCTATAGACGCATCACTTTCTTTTGATGATGATGAGTATTATACATTTTTCGGCTATGCCACTGAAAATGAAACAGTGACTATAGAACGTTTTCAGGAGGGCGTTAAGGTTTCCACTACCGACGGTACATTAAAGGGTCTTTTCAGCATATATTCGGACAGTGAAAATATTGGAATAAATATAAAAGACAGTTTTTACGGAGTATTGGAAAACGGAAAAACTAAAATCTATCTTGATACTGACAAAGACGGTGTGTATGATGAGCCGCTGCAGCAGGGTGATACAGACGGAAATGGTATAATAGAAATCAAAGATGCAGCTGAAGTTCTTAAATACTACGCAGAAAACGCTGCAGGACTTGGAAAAGGCAGATTCGGCTGGAATAAATACTACCCATTAAGCTTCCAGACTGCCAATATGAATGATGATAAAGAAATCGGAATTGATGATGCAGCAGCAATACTGGAAACCTACGCTAAAACAGCTTCCGGTATGCAGTAATGAAAGGAAATCTGTTATGAAAAATATAAAATCAATTGCGACAACAACAGCTGCTGTATTGTATATGACGACATCCTCCGGATTTACAGTTTTCGCAGAAGAACTGCCATCCTCAAGCGGTCAATGCGGAAACAACTTATATTGGGAATACTCAGAGGGAACTCTGACAATATCCGGTGAAGGCAAATCAATGTATGACCGTTATACTGCAAACGAAGAAGGCTGTCCATGGTATCCGTTTCAGAGCGAAATAACAAGTCTTGTGATTGAGCAGGATTGCGGTCTTACAAGGATATTGTCAAATACTTTCTCCAATTACTCAAATATGACAAATGTTACCCTTTATCCTCAGATAAAATATATTGACAAGGCAGCAATCTATAAAACCAATATAACAGAAGTTTATATACCCGACAGTGTGATATACATATCACCTTATAACTTTGGGTATTATACCGAAGAAAACGGTAAAAGCCGCAGTGACTGTACTGTATACGGCAAGGCAAATTCAGCGGCATCAAACTACTGCTTTGATACCGGTTGTACATTCTCTGCCACAGCCGGAAATCTTCAGAGCGTAAGCGTATCAGCTGATACATGGAACTTTGAAAATACACCGAAGTTTTTTGAAACAACAGCCGGCGGAATCGGCTCATATATGACGGAGGAACATATGGCTGCATTTAAGGCAAATTCTACTAATACAGACTATGCTTACGGCAAACAGCTTATATATAACTATTGGGCAGGTTCATGTATTGGTATGTCAAGTCTGCTTACTCTTTGCCATAACGGAGTGATATCACCCTCCGATATTCAGGCTGGTGCGGAAACCGTAAATGATATTCAGATAAACCCTGAAATAGAATCTCTTATGAACTATTACTCTGTAATGCTTAACGGATATGCAGGCTATAATTTTGAAAATAATCTGACTGAATACAAAACTGACGCTGAAAGAACACAGATTCTTCTTGAATACGGACAAAAAGCACATGATGAAGAAACAGCCTTTCTTGTAATTTCACGGTGCGGCGGCACTGCTCATGCACTTGTGGGCGTTGACATGATTTCCGGTGAGTGGGAATTTGATGGCATTACCTATGATACCTGTGTTCAGATGATCGACCCTAACTTTGCAGATCAGGCTTCAATGGGTTCAAGTGTATTTATCAATACACAGACCAGTTACTGGATTCAGCCCTGCATGAGTATGGGAAATACAGATAATCTGAGGTACGGCACAATTGCTTGTACATCATCATCAGACACCTTGAATTATCGTGGACTCATTGGCGGCAATCGTGAATATGACGAAAATCAGCCTAAATATACTGAAATACAGTTCCTGGCATTTGAATCAGATAACACCACTCTTGAATTAACCGATTCTAATGGAAATACTCTTTTTGAGTGGAGTGATAAGCCCACAGGTGATCGTAATGTAGGTGAATTTACAGCATATCCTACAGAAGATACTGTGACATTTCATCGTACTCTTGCCGAAGATTCGGATATTTTAAGCACAGCAGCCATGAAAGTTATGGGATATGATTATTACTATACAACCTCCGGTAATGGTGCAGAGTATATGACGATCTCTCCTGATACTGTTTCCTTTGAAATAAGTGAATGGGCTGCTGAGCATAATGACGAGGTGCATTCATTATGGCTTTGTATGACATTTAATGAAGAACGTTTTAATAATGATTTTTCATGGGATACCGTAAGCATAAAGATAAAAGACAGTACTGCGGGAAATGGACGCATTACTCAAAGAAATGACGGATTTATTCTTTCCGGCGATATGCTTAAAGATGCGGCAGTTAGTCTGAAAAAGATTAAAACTGAGGAAGAAATAAGCACTATTATATCAACAGATGAAAAATCTGTTTTTGTTACCTATGAGAATGATGCTGTCCTTCTGCTCACCGACCCGGACGGTGACGGAATATATGATACACCTCTTGACGCAGAACCCGATAAAACTGAAACAGATATTTATAATATAAGCTTTGCAACGTATATTTTAACATACTACGCAAAAAACGGCTCCGGTATTGATGTGAGTGATATGACTAAAGAAAAATGTGATACAAACAACGATGGCTCCATAGACGTCTGTGATGCGGCAAATGTTCTTTCATATTATGCTGAGTGCAGTGCAGGTCTGATAAATAAAGAGTTTGCAGAGTGGATTAAATCGAAGTAATCAGAAATAATAATTGATGTGATGCCTAAATATACCTGTTGTTGGCGGAATTATCGGAGGCGGAATAACATTCTTTTCGTTTAAACCTTGTTGTAACAGATTATAGAAAGTCCTGCAGGATACTACGCTATCGGACCCAAATCGCATTTCTACAGCTGAAGAAGACAAATTTGTTTCAAACATTACGGAAGAAACAATTTTATCAAACCATAACAGAATATATAAGACCGTTCCTCTCAGAAATGGGAGGAACTTTTTTGTTATTTCACTTTTTCTCAGTTATATATAATATATCTGAATCTATGCCAGGTACTGATTATACGATAATG
>JBJERG010000128.1:0-6304 GCA_051882155.1 Ruminococcus sp. | reverse complement strand
CTGGAGGTGTGTATAACCGGGCATTACGGTTTCAGTATTTTTCTCTGCAAGTGCAATGAGTACCTCGCACAGCTTATGAACCATTTCTCTTATCTCTGCAATCTCGTCACGGAGATAAAGTCTGAGGTCAAGTGCTACCTGGTCGTTTCTTGATCTTGATGTATGAAGTCTTTTGCCCACGTCACCGTAGCGTTTTGTAAGCTCAGCCTCTATGAACATATGGATATCCTCTGCTGTGGGGTCAAATTCCAGTTTGCCCGACTCGATATCCTCAAGTATCTCACCCAGACCCTTTATAATGATTCTGCTGTCCTCTTCGGTGATAATGCCGCATTTGCCAAGCATTGTGGCATGGGCAATACTGCCCTGTATGTCATGCTTATACATTCTTGCGTCAAATGCGATGGAGGAATTGAAAGCATTTACTGTTTCGTCGATTTCCTTGGAAAATCTTCCTGCCCAAAGTGCCATTATTCATTCACCTTGCCTTTCATTTTCTTCTGTAATTTTTTATCTATATAAAGCTCTCTGTGTTCATTTTCACTGTTTCGCACTGCTTCATTCAGAACTTCTTCAAATTCCTGCGAAAATGCAGGCAGTGACCTTACAGGCAGAGCAGCTGTTAATTTTTCCATTTTTCTGGTGTTTACAACCCTGTATAAAACATAACACGTTAAGAGAACTAATAAAGCACAGCCAGCCGTAAGTGCTGTTATGTAATCTTTAATCATTGCGGCGCCTAATATTGCAAAAAAGCCTGCTATGGAAAACAGCACAGTCAAAAGCGTCAGACCGCCGTACCGTAATTTTGACCACGGTTCTTTTCTGCCGCACTTACCGCATTTGCAGTTAAATTTAGCTGTGCGGTACTGCCCATCCTTGCGTTCTTCAAGTATATCCAGAAGTTTGCTTGTCATTCTGCTGGAAGCGTTGTAATCAGCTTTTTCTCTTATTTCGCTACTATTCCACACAGCACCTCGGGACTGTCCGGTTTCTCTTATAATATGCTTCGTCAGAACCTGACAGCCGCATTCTGAGCATACATACGTAACGTACAAAGGAACATCATATATACTTACAGTTGTTTTAGCCAATGACATACTATTTCCCTTTCAATCGAAAAAAGGCGGCACGGCGCCGCCTTCTTCTTTTTTTATAAACAGTACCGATTACTTATTGCCACGGTTCTGGTCAAGCTTTGCCTTAACCCAGATGGGCAGACCGAACAGGTTGATAAAGCCCTCAGCGTCCTTCTGGTTGTAAACATCTTCAGCGTCAAATGTAGCAACCTCTTCATCATACAGAGTATAGGGAGAAGTTACGCCTGCATTGATGATATTGCCCTTGTACAGCTTCAGCTTAACATCACCTGTAACTGTTTCCTGAGTCTTGTCAACGAAAGCTGTCAGAGCTTCTCTCAGAGGTGTGTACCACTGACCATTATAAACGATATCAGCAAACTTGATGCCGATATACTGCTTCATTCTTGCAGTTTCCTTGTCAAGAGTGATTGTTTCCAGAACATCATGAGCGTGGTACAGAATTGTACCGCCGGGTGTTTCGTAAACGCCTCTGGACTTCATGCCCACAAGACGGTTCTCAACCAGATCAGCCAGACCGATACCGTTCTCGCCGCCCAGCTTGTTAAGAGTTTCAACGATCTCTACGCTGCCCATTTCCTTGCCGTCAATAGCAGTCGGGATACCCTTTTCAAAGTGGATTGTAACATAAGTGGGCTTGTCAGGTGCCTGGAGAGGAGATACGCCAAGTTCCAGGAAACCTTCCTTTTCATATTTAGGCTCATTAGCCGGGTTTTCAAGATCCAGACCCTCATGGGACAGATGCCACAGGTTCTTGTCCTTGGAGTAGTTAGTTTCACGGTTTATCTTCAGCGGAATGTTGTGAGCCTCTGCATAATCGATTTCCTCGTCACGGCTCTTGATGTCCCATTCTCTCCAGGGAGCGATGATCTTCATATCCGGAGCGTAAGCCTTGATAGCCAGCTCGAAACGAACCTGGTCATTGCCCTTGCCTGTTGCGCCGTGGCAGATAGCGTCCGCATTTTCTTCAATAGCGATTTCAGCCAGTCTTTTGCCAATGATCGGACGTGCAAAAGATGTACCCAGCAGATAACGGTTCTCATAAACTGCGCCTGCCTGTACTGTGGGGAATACATAATCCTCAACGAATTCCTTCTTAAGGTCAAGGACGATAAGCTTTGATGCGCCTGTCTTGATAGCCTTTTCCTCCAGACCGTCAAGCTCAGTACCCTGACCAACGTCAGCAGATACTGCTATAACTTCGCAGTTGTTGTAATTTTCTTTCAGCCACGGAATGATAATAGAAGTATCCAGACCGCCGGAATATGCCAGAATTACCTTTTTGATTTCCTTTGCCATGATAATCTCTCCTCATATGTACGTTATAGTATTACTGCTTATGCAGTTATTTTTTACTCTGACTCTTATTATACACCCTTTTTCGGAAATGTCAAGGGTTTTGCATAAATATACAAAAAATATTTTCATTTAAGAGCAAAATATACAGTTTATGCAGTGCTTTTGCATAAATCGCCCTGTTTTTCTGTATATTGCTTGTATTTATGCAAAAACCGGCTCACATAAAGAGAGCCGGTTCATTATTTTTACTGAGCCGCAGGCACAGAATCAATCAGATCTACAAGGAATCTGAGGAGCAGATCCATATCGTCACCGTCAATATTTCCGTCGCCGTTAAGGTCAGCGGCTTTCTGCTGTTCTGCGTTAAGGATAACGGAGCCGTTTATAGCTTTGTTCATGGCAACAACGTCCAGTATGCCCACCTTTCCGTCAAAGCCAATGTCGCCGTACAGAATTGCCGGTTCTGATTTCAGTTCGGAGAGAATGTCAATCTCTGCACTTCCTGCTGTTTCTGAATCTGCTAAAAGGCTAATACAATCATTTACTTCAATATTGTCAGTGTATACCTCTTTCAAATCAGCGGTAATCTGCTTATAATCTGAAATCCCGCAGCATATAGAATATTCACTTGTTCCCTCTGCATACCACTGAACGAATGCGTCATCATAATTATCAAGGATTGACTGCATTTTTTCATAATCTGATTCGTTAAAACCATTATTCAGCACAACTCTCAAACCATAGAATGTACCGTGAACAGAACTACACACAACACTTCTGTAGATCGCACTGCTTATACATTTTTCCTTGTACAATTCTGCACACATTTCCTGTATAAGTTCTCTTTTGTTCTCCATTTTAGAAGAATCATTTGTAATGCTACCACTCTCATCATATATATCATAGAAGACGGCGTTCACACCCTCTTCGAGATGATTAACAACCTGTGTACCTTTATAAAAACAATCCATATCCAACTTTTCGCTGTACTTTGCGTATATTTCATCAAAAGTATCTGTTTTATCAGCGGAAATCTTAAATTCTGTATAATTGTACTTATACATCTCATAAATGATAATTTCATCAAAACGTATAACATCAGAATAAAACGTTATTCCTTCACTTTCTCTTTCATATGGACTAATTGTCTTTTTTGCAAAAGTGCCTTCCATATCTGCAATTTCAGAGTAACCCTCAGGCATTTCAAGTCGGTCTTCTAAAAAACTCATGGCTTCTGCATTTGAAAAGACTGATGCCGAAAATATTGTTGCCACACTGCAAACACATACCAAAACCTTCTTAAACTTTTTCATAAAATCTCCTCCTTTAACTTGTTTTCAGGCAGATTTTCCCACTATCCGCCTTGACTTAATTATACAATATTCTGTGCAGAATTTCAATAGCAATTTTACGCAAAATATACTCTGATTTTAAAAAAAGTTATACAGTATACACAACCGTATTTCAGCAAATTTCTCCCTCACGGCAGGTTATAATATCTTATAAAGAAAAAAGACCGCCGGAGCAGTCTTTTCTCAGTTAATCTTCATTTTCATAAACAGCCAGAATCTCGCCTATGTACTGCTTGTGGAGAGGATCGGTGCCGTACCACCTGTCGTAGGTTTCCTTTGATGTGAATGCCTCCTGCTTCATCATTTCAGCATAACGCTTGCGGCAGACAAACACCCTCTTTGCCTCGGCAAATGTCACTGCTCCGTCAATCTCCACAGGAGTAAGTCCCGTTTCTTTTGCCTTGTCGTAATCTCTTCCCGACTTTGTGCCGCAGAAATTCAGGGCGCTGCGATAGCTCTCGTCAAAAAAGCTTATGGTGTATATGTCATTTTCCTCCATAAAACCAAAGGTATGGCGGTTTGTACGCACTGCACACACGAAGGAAGGTGCGCCCCACATTACGCCCATAAAGCCCCATGAAGCTGTCATGGTGTTATAGGATTCGCCATTGCCTGCTGTTATGAGAAACCAGTCTTTTCCGATCTCTCTGAAGGCATTGCCGGAAAGCTCCTCCGGATTTTTCTTTACAAAGCTCATTGTAACTGCTCCTTTCATGCAATATAATTACCCGATATGCAGAAATCAAATCTCTGATTTTCGTATCTGCAAGGGCATTATAATAAACGCTTTGCATTTATTATATCATATTGCATCACGCTGTGCAATAGCATTTACGCAAGTCTTTTTATTCCGGTACCTCTGTACTGAAGTCTGAGCTTATCCGTAATGAGAGCTATGAACTCGGAATTGGTGGGTTTACCCTTGCAGGTATTCACCGTGTAGCCGAAAAATGAATTCAGTGTTTCTATGTTTCCTCTGTCCCATGCGATCTCTATTGCGTGGCGTATTGCACGTTCCACCCTTGAAGAGGTGGTTTCATACTTTTTAGCAACAGTAGGATACAGAAGCTTTGTTATGCTTTCAAGCAGCTCACTGTCATCTATTGCCATAAGTATAGCCGTTCTGAGATACTGGTAGCCTTTTATATGGGCAGGCACTCCAAGCTGATGTATTATTTCGGTTACTACTATCTCCAGATCGTGGGTTCCATTCACCGTCTGGACCGGTTCACCGCTTAAAAGCTTCTTTGCCCGTGCTACCATCATATCATTGTCAAAAGGTCTTTGCACAAAATATGTAGCTCCTGCCTCTACCACCTGTCTTTCAAGAAATGCGTTATCATACGCTGAGGTAATGATAAAATACGGAAGCTTTCCTCCAAGTGATCTCAGCTTTGTCATTACCTCAACCGCATCATAATGCACCATTACAGCATCCATAATTACTATCTCGGGACAGTCATTTTTTATCGAATCCAAAAGTACCTTTCCGTCCTTTTTCCGTGTAACAGTATAAATACCTTTTGAGCGAAAACAGTTCGCACAAGAAATTCCGAATTCTACGCTGTCATCTCCGATCAGTACCTTTATCTTGTGATTCATATATCCTCCCTCTCACCTGCAAGTTTATTTTAACACAGCGTTTTAAAGCCCTTCAATAATCAGCTTTGTCGTAAGGTGTCAAAGATACAGCAGCCGAAAACAACGCAATTACGAAGGTTTTACCGTTTTTTTAATGCCTTGTTATTTCCATGAACTTTCATGATTTATTTAGTTAACTTAATAAAGCGGCGAAAATTTCCGCCCTTTAAAGTCCTGTTTTTTACGCCTTCCAAATCTTAAAAATCAGTGTATTTTTCTTCTCTTTTCTGCTGTATTTTTTTGCCGCACCATGACGAAAATGATAAGACTTTTTTGTCCTTCAAAACATCAGTCTGACTTTTTTCTTCCTCTGGCTTTTGCAGTGAAGGAAAAATACTGGATCGAGGACAGCACCAGAATAAGAATGCACACTGCAATAGCCGGCATCAGAGCCTGTCTGTAAACCGATGAGGCAGGCATATCTCTCAGCGTACTGTAGAAGCCGGCTTCATCTGCATAGGCTGTTATCTTTTCCATTATGAAAAGCACCACTCCCGTTCCGGATACTGCAAGAGCCGCTGATATCCGGCTGAACCTTAAAAGGCACAATACTGCGCCGGCTGTCAGAAGAAATGCCGCCAGTATAAGCATATACCCGTAATTCAAAAAATATTCGGGCCAGTTTTCTCCTTTTCCGGCGGAATTTATTATTCCAAGGGCTGCGCCTGCAACATTTATTATGACAAAAAATATCACTGATATTACAAGGAGAATCCTCAGTATTATTATTACTGCCAAAAAGCTCTTATTTTTCATAAGAAAGCTCCTTTCATTAAGGCAATACTATTCCCTGCTTTTTTCGCTCATAAAAAAGCTGACCTCAGCTCATATTATGACTACGCAGGACAAAAAACGCAAGGCAATACCGCACAAAGACTGTGCGTAAGATGCGCCGTCAGATTTTTTGTCAGA
>JBJERG010000127.1:0-6336 GCA_051882155.1 Ruminococcus sp. | reverse complement strand
ATTAAAGCTTTTTCTTCTGATCTGCGATCATTGCCAGCAGATCGTCAACTGAAGCGTTGTCAACTGAATTTCTGCGCTTTCCTGAAGAATAGGAAGGAGCAGCCGGTTTCTTTTCGGGTGCGGGAGCGGGCTTCGGAGCTGGTTCAGATGCTGCTCTTGCCAGCGGATCGCCGTTCAGAATGTCGTCAACATTAGGCTTTCTGATTGTTGATGTAATAGAGCTGTTGCTGCGGAATACTCTTCCGCCGGATGTGCCGTCAGCCTCATGTGCGCCGTGGTATACAGGCTGTTCCTGACCATAGGAGGCAGGCTGTTCATGGGAAACGGTATTATTTGCAGATGAACCTGCGGAATACTTGCCTACATATTCATTTTCATGTGACTGCTGAGGCTGATCATAGGGCGCAGTGTTAAGGATCGGTACATCCTTCTGTGCCTTGAACTGCATTGTACGTGCCTTCTGGTAAGGTGAATTGGGATTCACTGCCTTGGGAGTGAAATTCTGAGCAATGGAAATACGCTTGCGGTCAAGAGTGCTTGTGCTGCTTATTTCCGGAGTATAGAGCGGAGGAGTCTGCTCGTGGGCATAGTCCTCTGAATAATCATCCTCATCATCCATAGGCTCGTCCATTTCCTCGTCGGAATAATCCTCGTCGTATGCGTCCTCTCCCGGAACCTCATCGTAGCTTTCTTCAAAGGCATAAGCGTTCTCATCAAGTTTGCGGTTTCTGGAACGTACTATTTTCATAACGATCATAGCGATAAGCAGAATGCAGGGAAGTGCAAGGAGCAGGAGAATACCCGGCAGTGTCTGAACAAAGGTGATGTAGGAATAAAGACCGGAATGTTCAAATTCGCATATACCGATAATGGAGCTTCCGGTAATAGGCGGCTCTGTGCCTAAACGGTCAGTCTGCATTGTTGTGGGATAATACAGAAGTTCGCCTGTTTCTTCGTTGGGCTTTATGTCCAGAATACGGCGTATTGCATATCCGTCTGAATCCTTGTCCTCAATAGGTGAGGAATCGTCCGGTGCCAGAACGCACAGAACAGCATTGTTGACAGACAGTGGATCAGTACCATTGTAAGCCTTTGCAAATACAACTGTGTTTGCATGGATTGAAGCGGAATCATCAGCAGAATCAGCCACTTCCATAGCAGAACTTTTCTGTAAATAAAGGTAATAGCCAAAAAGCTCAGGTGTATCCTTTTTCGCAAAAAGAATTGTAACCAGCAGTGTTGCGGCTGCAACAATGATCAGAATGATTGAAACGATTACTCCAAGTGCGGAGGTAACTTTGTTCTTCCTTTTCATAATGAAACCTTCCTTTAGACTAAAATTAGCTATACATATTATATCACACTCTGAAACAGAATTCAATAAAAAATTCGTATTTTATGAGTTTTTTGTAAGAAAAAACATAGTATCACGGATTTTAGGCAAAATCCTGTCAAAACGCCGAAATATTGCAGGAAATATAAGTAAAAAATGTCGTTTCGGGGAAAGCGTTCCAAAAATAATCTGTACTTGTATTGACAAAATGCCGCTTATGTGATACAATATTATTTGTCAGAATTGCTGGTGTAGCACAGTGGTAGTGCAGCTCATTCGTAATGAGCAGGTCGCAGGTTCAAATCCCGTCACCAGCTCCAGAAAAAATCGTCCTGAGCGTTTTTGCTGCGGACGATTATTTTTTTGTTCTTTTAAAATTTTCGAAGAAAAAAGCAGCATCCGTACCGGATCAAAGGTGCGGGTGCTGCCTTGTTATATGCCTGTCCGATTTGCACAAGTCATTTAAACTACCGGCTTGATCGGGATCGCACAGTTATCAATAACATACTGGATTATGACGGTGGCATCTACCATGCTGAGAGTGCCGTCAAGGTAGCAGTCTGAATTTGCTGCTGAGGTTTTGTTAAGAGAGATTGCACCGGTCAGAGCCTTGTGCAGCAGTACAACGTCTGACATATCAATATTGCCGTCAAGATTTACATCGCCGTACAATGTTACATACGCCGGACTGATGTCTGAAATGCTGTCAGAGCTTTGATCAGCTTCAATGATCTTCTTTGTCAGATACTCAGCCTTGCAGTAGCCTACAATGCCGTTCCATGAAACATTTGACCATTCGCCGTCAGTGGAGATTACAAAAACTTCGCTTTCGTTGGGAATCTGTGCAAGAATTTTAGCACCAAGACTTCCTGACTGACGAAGGTTCAGATGTGCGCCGTCTGTAGCAACCAGATATGCACCTGCCTCAGCGGAATTATCAGAAGGCTCTGAGTTATTTGAAGCCTCTGTTGTTTCCGTTGTAACTGAGGTAAGTTCTGTTGTGGATGTTGCTGATTCTGAAGAAGATTCTGTGGCAGACACTGAAACCTCAGAAGTTGTTGTTGTCGTTGAAGCTGCAGCAGTTGTTGCAGCTGTAGCAGTAGTAGTTGTTGTTGTTGTTGTTGTTGAAGATACAGTGGTCTGTGATGCAGATGATGTTGTTTCATCTGTCTTCTTCAGATATGCCATGCTGCAGTATCCGCTGTTTCCCTTCCATGTGACAGCCGCCCATTCATCGTTTGCAGCAGTTACAGTTACCTCTGACTTGTCCGGTATCTGAGCTACGATACTATAGGAAGTACCTGCACCGGAACGCATATTGAGATAGGAACCGTTTGCTGATACAACATATGCTCCTGCCTTTTCCTCGGAAAGCTGTGCTGTAGTTGAAGATGAAACTGATGCTGAGGAAGCTGAAACTGTTGTGCCGGTGACTGAAACTGATGTCGTACCGGAAGCAGTTCCTGTTACAGAAGCGGTGGTGGTTGCTTTGGAAGCCGCCGTAAGATACTGCATACTGCAATATCCGCTTACACCGTTATAAAGAACGCTTGCCCATGAGCCGTCAGACTCAATCACCTGTACGGAAGCGCCGTTGGGAATCTTCGTTAGTATCGCAGATGAAGTGCTTGCAGCACCTCTGAGATTGAGTTCGCCTCCGCCGGTGGTAACAATATATTCACCTGCGGCGTCAGCAGAGCCGCTGAATGCAGGTGTGGTGGAAGTTGAAGCAGGAGCTGTGACTCCTGTAGCGAAATAGAATGTCAGATACGCTCTGAGCTTCAGATAGGTTGTACCTTCCTCAGACCAGTAGTTCAGTTCATCATATGTCTTCCAGTCGCCTGACTTTGTGGTCTGACGCTTTGTCCCTGCACCGGGATCATAAACGAGAACACGGTTGGTTGCGCTGTCGTAGTCAACGATGGATATAAAATGATTATGCACAAGACCTACAGCCACCTCACCCTTTGAGAGCTTGGAAACAAGAGTGTTCCATGCAGCGTCATAGGCTGCCGGAGTTGCAGGATAGCAGTTTCCCACATATCCGTTAAAACCATAATGAGTATCAAGCTGGAATCCGTAGGTGCTGCCGAATTTTGCGGCAGCGTTGGGAGCTATAGTGAAGCTTGAGCCTACGCCGTTTATATATTCATTTGCAGTGCCCCAGTCGGCAACAGCATAAATATCCATTGTATTGCCTGTAAGATAACGTACAGCATTTATAATGGCAAAAGCACCGCAGCCGCTGTTGCCCAGTGTGCCGTCACCGTAAGGGTAGCTTTTCCATTGAGGGTCACACTGCTGAAGAACAATGTCGCCGGCTTCAACCCTCGGGCTTCTTCCGAAGACAATACCTGTTGTCAGCAGCATTAATGCAGCCAGTATGGCTGAGATTATTTTTCGTATTTTCGAATTCATTGGACTAATTTTCCTTTCGTTTAAGGGGTTTCCGCATTTTACTTTTCATATGATTTCAGCTGCGGGACATTTCACCATCCTTTCTGAGCCTTATGCTTCATCGTACCGGTTTGAAACCGTTTGTAATTATTTTGTAATCTCCTGGATATTATATCATACTTTTCTGTAAAAGTGAACCCATTTCCCAAAATTTTAGCACACTGCAATAATTTTGCACAGGCAGAAAGGCTTGTATTTATGCACCTTGCCAATAAAATCAGCTGCAAAGGCTGCAATGAGGGTCAGAATTATCGGGAAATGGCAAAAAAGGCGGCATTAATTAATGATGGCGGAATGTGTATTTGTATAAAAAGGCTATTTTTCCATTGATAATATGTCGCAAATTAACAAAAAAACGCTGCATTCTGCAAACACTCTTGCAAAGTGCGGCAGATTGTGTTATAATCTATATAGTGCAGTGTACGGTGTGACCCGGCTGCGCATATTTCAGTAATGTACTTAAAATAGAATATTACAATAAAATGTTAGGAGGAAACATAAAGTGAACGAAGTTAAAAAGGGCAAAAAGGTAACGATTCTGGGTGCAGGCAATGTTGGTGCATCTATTGCATTTGCTATGGCTATCAAGGGACTTTGCTCTGAGATGGTACTTGTTGATATCAACAAGCCTAAGGCTAAAGGTGAAGCAATGGATATTATGCAGGGTAATTCCTTCTATCCGGGCTGTGATGTAAGAGACGGCGATTATCCGGATGCTGCAGGCTCTGATCTGGTTGTTGTAACTGTAGGTATCGCAAGAAAGCCGGGACAGACACGTCTTGACCTGTGCAAGATCAATGCAAAGATCATCGCATCCGTTATGCCTGAGATCACAAAGTACGCTCCGGATGCCTGCTACGTTATCGTAAGCAACCCGGTAGACGTTCTCACATATGAAGCTCTGAAGGTTTCCGGTCTGAAGCCTACGCAGGTTATCGGTTCCGGTACAGTTCTTGACTCCTCACGTCTTCGTGCCTGCCTGGCTGACCATGCAAAGGTAAGTGCAAAGAACGTTCACGCATATGTACTGGGTGAACATGGTGACTCTTCAATGGTGCCCTGGAGTCTTGCTTCTGTCTGCGGTATGCCCTTCGAGGATTATTGCAAATGTGTAAGCGATCTTGGCGATAAGAACGAGATCGTTCAGGAAGTAAGAGATGCAGGAGCTGAGGTAATCAAGTGCAAGGGCGCAACATATTATGCAATCGCTCTTTCTGTAAGCATGATCGCTGAAGCTGTTCTTCGTGATACAAAGACAGTTCTTACTGTATCTGCACTGCAGGACGGCAGCCGTTATGAGGGCGTTGCAGATGTATGCCTGAGCCTGCCGGCAGTAATCGGTGCATCCGGTATTGAACGTGAGGTTACACCTCCGCTGAATGACGAGGATCAGGAAGCTCTCCGCAAGAGTGCAAAGGCTCTGAGAAACGTAATTGATGCAATGCAGGAAGCAGAATAAACATTTATATAAGGTCACCTTTAAAAACCCACTCATCCGCCATCTGAAGTACATCTTCATGCCATCTTCACTTTCAAAAAACTTGAAATACACAAAGTACTTGTGCCCCTTGTGGGTATTCCTGCGTTTTTCCTCAAGTGAATCTGCCGTAAATCTGTGCCTCATCTGACGAATTCGGAGTATTTAGAGATGCCCATAAGTAAGATAACTGCAGCGGTTGTGTTTAAGCGATCGCTGCATTACTTTTATATTTTTGACTGGGGCTGAAAGGGTGATAATACTTGATGAGTAAAATCAAAGCTCTGGCTGTTGTGTTTGTTTTGCTGATCTGCTCCGGTACTCTTATAAGGATAATATTCAGCCGTGAGGATACGCCCGAAAGGTCTGCAATTGACGTGGTGGAGGTGAATTTTGAAACAACTGCTTCCGGAATCACTCAGACAGAAAAACCCACAACCGTAAAGCCGGCTGAATCAGCGTATACATCGGAATCAGAAACCAGAGTTTATGCCGAAACGGAAAAAGTAACCGAATATACCCTGGAAAGCCCTGAATTTCCGTTAAATCTTAATACAGCCACGGCAGAGGAGCTTGCACAGCTGCCCGGAATAGGCGAGAAAACAGCTGCGGAAATAATAGCCTACAGAGAGAATACAGGCGGTTTCACAAACAGAAAGCAGCTTCTTGACATAAAAGGCATAGGTGCCGCTAAATATAGTGAAATATATGACCTTGTGTATCTTGACGTGGAAACAGAATATATTTATGTACCGGAGGAGCGTGAGGAAGAGGAATACAGGGAAGAGGAATATGAGGAAGAGCCGCCGCCTGTAATTGATATCAATACTGCCGGTGCGGAGGATTTTGCAAAGCTGCCCGGCGTAGACATAAGCCTTGGACAAAGAATAGTGGATCTGCGCAGAGAAATAGGCGGGTTCAAAAATAAGCTGGAACTGCTTTATACCGAGGGAATGACGGATAATTTATTTGTGTCAATACAAGAGTTTCTTGTGTGTGAATCAGCATATTTTGACTGAAGAATCAAAAATGCTTTAACCATTTTGTAACCTTTTCCGTGAAAGGGAGG
>JBJERG010000126.1:0-6397 GCA_051882155.1 Ruminococcus sp. | reverse complement strand
CAAAATAACGGAAAGTTTTTAAGTTCTGTATCTTCCCGCATTTTCAACCGAGTTTTATTTTTTCAGATAGGACACAAAATAAATTCCATCTGTTTCATTCTGTGAGGTTTAGTTTAGTAAACCGAAGGTTTCTTTTTTTCATAATCAAGTCTAAGCTAATCAATGCGAGACCCGCAACAACTAAAATAACTATGTCCAAAACATCCCAAACATCAAACGCTCCCGCCTCCGGGGTGAGAGTGAGAGAAAGCGAATAGTTTATCAAGACACATATCGGAGCTGCCAGTATTGTTGAAATTCCGGCACCGAGCAATTTTCTTTTTTTGCAGCGTTTCATAACAAACCATACGCTCCAAAAGAAAATCATTGATATGGCGGCAACTACTGCTCCTGCTTTTAGGATCAATCCTTCTGTTGCGGCAATTTTGTCTAATGCAAACAGATAAGGCACGATAAGAACAGCAAGGGCAATCATCGAGGGAATAATACCTTTTCTGCCGGAATAAACGATAGGAAACAGAACACACCACGCAAAAATAATTGAACTGATGGGATATAACGACCAAGTGAAACTATTTGTGATGGCAGCATCGACTATTGCACATACAATAATACCAATTAGCAGTAAAGCCGTAAAACTTAACGACAATACGAGCTTTATTGTGCTGTATTTCTTTTGAACCGTCTTTTCAGCATAATGCAAAACTTCATTTACACTTGAAACCGCATTAGCTTCGGCTTCATCTGTCTGCTCACCTTTGAGCAGATCACCTACCGAAACACCAAGTATATCGGCTAACTGCGGTAGCAATCCAATATCGGGACTACTCAGACCACGTTCCCATTTTGATACAGCCTTATCTGTAATATGTAACCTTTCCGCTAAATCTTTTTGAGTTAAATTTTTCTCTCTTCTTAATTCGACAATAAATTGTCCCATTTTTTGATTGTTCATATTTTTCCCTTTCTGAATTTAACTTCAATAAAATTATGGTCATCTCTAAAAACCCACTCACCCGTCATCTGCGGCACATCTTTACGCCACCTTCACTTTCAAAAAAACTTGAAATACACAAAGTATTCCTGCGTTTTTCCTCAAGTGAATCTGCCGCAAATCTGCACCACATCTGACGGATTCGGAGTATTTAGATATGCCCTTATATCATAATTATATCATAAGTTGGGGTTATTGCAACCGACTAATGGTTTAGAATACGCAAGTAAACCATCAGTAGAGTTGATTTTAACCTTTATATCGCTTATCAGCGGGCTTTTTCGCTTCTTTGGGAATAATCCATACACGGCTTAATCGTACCACGCCGTCAATACGTTTTTCTTCGCAAAGTTTCTGTATGCGGCGTTCGGAAATCTCCCACAGTTTCGCCGCTTCTTGTACTGTCATATACTCAAACATAGGTTACCCCTCCATAAGTGACAGCACCTTATATTATATACGGTCAACCGAACAATATCAAGGTCTTTTTTGTAAGTAATTTGAATTATAATGGCTAATAATATGAATCGTGTAATTATATAAAAAAATGAAGATGAACTGTATAATATAAAGGTACATAATAATAGGGCATCTCTAAAACAGGAGCAGCTTTTTGTGACTGAAGGAATCCATAATATTATAGCCTGTTTTTACTTTGTTTTTACTGAATGCTTCCTTGCAGAAGCTGGCTGTATAATTCTGTAATTATATCACGATTGAAAATGCAATAAAAAAGATTGTATATGTGATTGTTATTTATTTTATAATATGGTAAAATATATACATATAAAAACCGCTTTATAATTCAGGAGGTATGTATGTTATGTCAGTGAAAAAATTGATGTCTTTTATTACAGCGGGAATCGTTATACTTTCGGGAATCTCTTTTAACACATCAAAGGCAAATGCGGAAATTATTTCAAGAGTTTCCGTTCATGACCCGTCAATAATAAAAGATCCTGTTTCAAATCAGTATTATGTATTTGGTTCTCATATTGACGCTGCGAAAAGTTCTGATTTACAGAACTGGAGAACATTCACAAACGGCTATACAACTCCGAATAACGTGGAATTCGGTGACTTGTCTGAAAATCTGAAAAAGGCTTTTGACTGGTGCGGTGAGGACTTAGAAGACTGCAAGGGCGGATTTTCAGTATGGGCGCCGGACGTGATCTGGAATCCTGAGTACATCAATACAGACGGGTCAAAGGGTGCTTATGTAATGTATTTCTGCACATCTTCGACATATATCCGTTCAGTAATCTGCTATGCGGTATCTAAGAATATAGAAGGTCCTTATCAGTTTGTTGATACTCTTATTTACACGGGATTTACAGCAAATGACCAGTATGTTTCAAGCGATACTAAAAACGTCAACAAAAAATATACCTCAACAAATATTGATGAGCTGATAGCCTCAGGAGAAGTGACCTATAATTCAGACTGGTTCATCGGAAATAATTACAATAACAACGCTTTCCCCAATGCCATTGACCCTACAATCTATTACGATACTGACGGAAAAATGTATATGGTTTACGGTTCATGGTCAGGCGGTATTTTTACACTAGAAATAGACCCGAAAACAGGAAAATGTATTCACCCAAAAACAGGAACCACTTCAGACGGAAGAATGGTTGACAGCTATTTCGGCACAAAACTCATAGGCGGTTATCACAAGTCGGGAGAAGGTCCTTTTATTGAATACAACGAGGATACAGGTTATTATTATCTCTGGGTAACATTCGGCGGACTGTTTTCTGAGGGCGGCTACAATATGCGTGTTTACCGTTCAAGGAATCCTCTCGGACCTTTTGAAGATCCTACAGGAAACAACGGCATTATGAATGCAAATTCCAATCTTGACAGCTGCGGTCTTAAAGTTATGGGCAACTATAAATTCACCACAAATAATACGGCTTATATGGCTTGCGGTCATAACTCTGTTCTTAAAGATGATGACGGAAACTGGTATCTTTTCTATCATGCAAGATTCAATGACGGAACGGAATTTCATCAGGTGAGAGTTCATTCCATGCAGTTCAATTCAGAGGGCTGGCCTGTTACAGCACCCAATGAATATCAGGGTGACGCCATTCATAAATACGGCTATGATGAATCTGATATAGCAGGTACATATGAATTTATAAATCATGGCAATGATACGGGAAGTAAGATATACAATTCCTCTGAAATAACTCTTACATCTGACGGAAAAATTTCCGGCGCAGTATCCGGCACATGGTCTGAAAGTTCCGGCTCAAATGACGCTGTTTTCACAATAGGAGGTCAGAAATACTGCGGAAAATTCCTTGCCGCAAAGGACGAAAAGGGAAAAATGGTAATGTCCTTTACAGCTGTTGGAAGTAATAACCAGACCATATGGGGCAATAAAACCACTTCATTTACAGGCACTCCAAGAGAAAACGGCTATGAAACAGCAAGTTTCACTGACGGCTCTGTTTATACAATAAAAAATGCCAGCAGTAATCTATATATGGAAGCGGCAGGAAATATTGCAGAAAACAACACCAATGTTCAGCAGTGGGATTTAAACGGCGGTGATGCGGAAAGTACAGATACTCCGGATAAATGGAACACATGGCGCTTGTTTGACGCAGGAGAGGGTTACTATTATATCATATCACAGATGGCTGACGGTGCAGCCTACGCACTGGACGTTTCCGGAAAGAAAGCCGATAACGGAACAAATATCTGCATATATGAATTTAACGGCGGCGACAATCAGAAGTTTAAATTTGCAAAGAACAGTGACGGTTCATACAAGATACTCACAAAGGTTTCAAATGATAAGTCTGCTGTTGAAATAGAAAACGGAAGTGCTGAGTACGGTGCAAATGTGCAGGAATGGGAAATTAATGGCGCAGAATGTCAGAACTGGATTCTGGAAAACGCTCATAATTTCGGAACAGAAATGGACACAAACCTTATATACACGTTTTCAAATGCAAACAGCGGTCTTGTAATGGATATTGAAAATGGCAATATGGCAGAAGGTTCAAATGTTCAGCAATGGGAATCAAATGGATTTGACTGTCAGAAGTGGAAGCTTGTTCCCTATGGAGATGATAACTGCTACTTCATAAAATCCTGCATGAATGAAAGCTATGGTCTTTGCATAGAAGATAACGGTAATTTAAGTATAAAAAACTTTGATAAAGAGGATAAATCCATGCTCTTTAAATTCGCAAAGAATATTGATGATACATATTCTGTAATGACCTGTTCGTCAGAAGGCAGTAAGGTGCTGGAAGTTAAAAACGCAGGTACAAACATCGGTGACAATATTCAGCAGTGGGATATGAACGGACATTCATGTCAGAAATGGAACATTATAACCAGCGAAATTCCAAATGTTAAAGGTGATGTAAACGCTGACGGAATTTTCAGTATAGCTGATGCTGTTCTCCTGCAAAAGTGGCTGGCTGCTGTTCCCGATATAAAACCTGCTGACCTTAAAGCTGCTGATTTATGTGAGGACGGAAAAATTAATATTTCTGACCTTTGCGTTATGAAACATGAATTAATCAGTACCCGCTGAAATCTTAAATTCGAATATTCTTATTTATACAGAAAAGCACAGGCAAAACCTGTGCTTTTTCTGTCAGATATGTAATAATTCAAGTATGAATCTTTATTTTAATTCGCTGAAACAGTTATCTTGTACTTGCCATTTTCAAAGGAATCAACAGATATCTTCACTCCCGGATCAATTGTCTGCTGGTCATTTGAATCATACCATTTGAATCCAGAAATGCTGCTGTCAATGACAGCTCCTGTACGATAGAAGTTATCTGTATTTGTATCATCAATAATACGTATCAGACGTCTGCCTGCATCATTGTTTGTAAATTCACTGCCGCTTGCATAACGGAAATAATTGAACCAGCCATACTCCGTTACTGCGTCAATATGATAAACACGTACACCGCCGTCTGAACACTGAAGTTTGTTGTTGCCGCCTGCTGCTGCATATTCGAGAATGAAATACTCAGAGAAATAATCTCCGTCAAGATTTCCGTTAGGGATTATAAGACAGTTGCCCTCCTCCGAAATTGAACTGCTAAGCTCAAATGTCTGAGTGCCCTTTGAAGAGTCATATACCTGCACCTGATCTTTGCGGTACCAACCCTCAACAAGCTTTGAAAAGCATGAGAAATCAGATGCTGCGTCCATATCCATCAGCTCAAATCCTGCAGTACCATGCATTCCTTCGCCGTCACCGCCGCTGTAAAGATAGTAGTCTGGCAAACCTGTGCAGTGTCCAAGCTCGTGACAATAAGAGCTGATATAGTTCCTGTAGTCGGATTCAGAGTTTACCTGTGCATTTCCTGTTATAATGTGACCGATAGCCTTTCCGTCAACACGGTACTCAGGATCACCGAATGCTCCTGCACAGGGCCACCAGTTGTCATCACCTGCTGCTGTGGGAACGGTGAAGAGTGTAGCGTCGATCTTACCGTCGCCATTGCCGTCAAACTGTGAGAAATCCACCTGATCCTTGAATGCTTCATAGCATTCCTCTGCTATTTTTACTTTGTCAGTATCATATGCAGACTGATTTTCCTTTGCTGTATAGCGGAAAACCTGACCGCTGAAATTCATGCTGCCCTTGGACGCTCTGTTATAAAATGCAGAGATACTCTCAAACGGGTAGCATGGACTGTTTTCATTTTCTGCACCGAATGTTATATTATTCAGAACATCTGTACTCGGTTCACCCGAATAGCGGCAGTCCGGAAAATCTACGTAGAATACAACAAGCTTTGCTTCACCCTGAGAGGGCAGAGATGCACCGTGCTTTGCAATACTGCTGCTGATGAAGTTTTTCTCCTCAACAGGAGGATCGTCAGGAGAATCGGCAGGAGAAAGGATAAGCCTTTTCATTTCGGAGAGATCATAAATATTTATCCTTCCGTCCTTATTTACATCACCTGCGTCACGATTATTAAGTACACCTATGCCAAGCAGATACTTCTGCATAGTCACAAGATCCGTTATATTAAACTGATTATCTGCATTTACATCGCCGGTTATCCAGTCACCACGGATATTTGTAACGAGTGTAAGGCTGTCAATATATGAAATAGTATTGGAATCTGTGTAGTAGGAGAAGCTTAATGCGATCTCGTCACCGGCTTCATAGTGAGCGAGATTTTTATTCTCATCGCCGCCGTAGAAATCACCGCTGAAATAATATGTTCCGTTGTTTCTGAAGGTTACATATCCGTCACCAATATCGGATATAGTATCTGTAAAGGCTTTGTATGCTGTAACAGGCTGTTGTATTGTTGTGGTGGTTGTAGTAGTTGTTGTTGTGATCGGAGCTGTAGTTGTGGTAACAGGTGCGTTTGAAAGATCAAATCTGCCGTTGTCGTCCTT
>JBJERG010000125.1:3554-6416 GCA_051882155.1 Ruminococcus sp. | reverse complement strand
CCATTTACTTGCCGCTCTCTTCGACAGCTTTTTTATTATACCACGTTTCTTTTATTTTGTCAAGCCAAATGTTTTGCGTATTTTATTTTTCTTTTATGGTTGTTTTGCATAAATATGCTTCGACTTTTTGTTTTGTGCTTGCTTTTTTCCTTTTAACCTCTCCACCGCTAAAGCGGTCCCCCTCTCCTTTCAGGAGAGGCTTTTTTGCTTACATTTTTTTGCAGACTGCTGTGTTTTTTCTTGTTACTGTAATTCAGCAAATAAAATGCCTCCCCTGAAAGGGGAGGACGGACCATTTCGCAGAAATGGTGGAGGGGTTTATACAAAAAGCTGCCCCGAAAAGAGCAGCTTTCTATCATTATATTTATACGTGAGCTGAATAGTTCGGAGCTTCCTTGGTGATCTGGATATCGTGAGGGTGGCTCTCGATAAGACCTGCGCTTGTGATCTGCACGAACTTTGCCTTTTTGTGCATATCATCAATTGTGGGACAGCCGCAGTAACCCATACCGGATCTGATACCGCCTACAAGCTGGAATACGCTGTCAGCAACTATGCCCTTGTAAGGAACTCTTCCCTCTACGCCCTCGGGAACCAGTTTCTTTGCGCCGGACTGGAAATAACGGTCCTTTGAACCGCAGGCCATAGCCGCCAGACTTCCCATACCTCTGTAGGTCTTGAACTGTCTGCCCTGGTAAATTTCAGTTTCGCCGGGAGATTCCTCGCAGCCTGCAAGCAGTGAACCCAGCATTACAACATTTGCGCCGGCTGCCAGTGCCTTAACGATATCGCCGGAATACTTGATACCGCCGTCTGCGATTACCGGAATGCCATACTTCTGGGCAACCTTTGCCACATCATAAACAGCTGTGATCTGAGGAACGCCGATACCTGCAACGACTCTTGTTGTACAGATAGAACCAGGTCCGATACCAACCTTTACAGCGTCTGCGCCTGCTGCGATAAGATCCTCAGCAGCTTCAGCAGTTGCGATATTTCCTGCAATTACAGGAGTATTGGGATATGCTTCCTTAACCTTTTTAAGGGTTGTCATAATATTCTTGCTGTGACCGTGGGCAGAGTCAAGCACCAGAACGTCAACCTGAGCTTCAACAAGTGCGCCGGCTCTTTCCAGAACGTCAGCTGTGATACCAATAGCAGCACCGCAGAGAAGTCTTCCTTTGCTGTCACGTGCAGAATTGGGATACTGTACAGCCTTTTCAATATCCTTAATGGTAATAAGACCCTTCAGATAACCTTCTTCGTCAACAATAGGAAGCTTTTCGATCTTATGCTTTCTGAGAATAGCCTGAGCTTCTTCCATGGTAGTACCAACAGGTGCTGTGATGAGATTTTCCTTGGTCATAACATCGCCGATCTGCTGGTTGAAGTCGCTGAGGAAACGCATATCACGGTTTGTGATAATACCCACAAGCTTGCCTGTCTTATCAACGATAGGAACACCGGAAATTCTGTATTTACCCATAAGGCTGTCTGCGTCAGCAACTGTGTGATCCTCGGTCAGTGAGAAAGGATTTGCAATTACGCCGTTTTCTGAACGTTTTACCTTATCCACCTCATCAGCCTGCTGTTCGATTGACATATTCTTATGAATAATACCGATGCCGCCTTCACGAGCAATTGCAATAGCCATTTTCGCCTCGGTTACTGTATCCATTGCAGCGGTCATTATCGGTGTGTTCAGCACAACGCCCTTTACAAGAGTTGTGTGAAGATCGATCATATCCGGTGTTACATCGGAAGCACCGGGAATCAGCAGCACATCATCAAAAGTAAGTCCCTGTTTGCCGAATTTATCAGCGCACATTTCTGTTGCCATATTATCACCCTCCGTATCTTATTTTTTCTGATAAAACGTCTTTGCCGCCTTATCTTTGTCTGGTTTCTGGTTATTAGATAAATTATACCCTATTTTGTCCTTCAAGTCAAGGGGATTCTTAAGTTTTTATGTTACATTCTGTTGAATTTTTTAGTTTTGCGTCATTATTTGCTTTTCCCTTGACATATTCTTCTCTTTGATGTATAATATATGTAAAGAGAGCATACCGTTTGGCGGTCAGCTCCCAAAATGATAAGTTAAAAGAATTAACCGTTCAGTTTGTGAGGCTGGGGCGGTTATTTCTTTTTATTATGAAATATTTCATAAGCAAGTGATAAAACTCCTGTAAGGAATAATCCAAATTGAAAGAGTTCATTCCATGTTACGTAGTTTTCCATAATAATCACTCCCTTCCGGGAGTATGGATTTGACCGCCTTAATACAATTATGTATCCGCTTAGGTATGCTCTTCGTTTATTATACAAGATATATCCTTTTTTGTCAATTTGATTTTCTTGCTTCACTTGACATTTTTTATTTCATGAGTTATAATATATATAAAGAGAGCATACCGTTTGGCGGTCAGCTCCCGATTAGTTTGGTTTATGAAATAACCGCCCTATTGGTGAGTGGGGCGGTTATTTCCTTTTATTGTTATTATCGTTATCTTTAAATATCACAATGATATTGCATATAACTATTATGAATGTGAATAATTCCATCCATGTCATAACAATCACTCCCTTCCGGGAGTGTGGATTTGACCGCCTTAATACAATTATGTATCCGCTTAGGTATGCTCTTCGTTTATTATACAAGATATATCCTTTTTTGTCAATTTGATTCTTGACATTTTTTATTTCATGGGTTATAATATATATAAAGAGAGCATACCGTTTGGCGGTCAGCTCCCGAGCAGTATTTATAATTAACCGCCTCTTATGGGAAGATGAGGGCGGTTAATTCTTTTTATTGTTATTATCGTTATCTTTAAATATCACAATGATATTGCATATAACTAT
>JBJERG010000125.1:0-3454 GCA_051882155.1 Ruminococcus sp. | reverse complement strand
GACCGCCTTAATACAATTATGTATCCGCTTAGGTATGCTCTTCGTTTATTATACAGGATATGCCATTTTTTGTCAATTAAATACACGTAACAAAAGTCCCCTGAATCACTCAGGGGACTTTATTCAGAGCGTTTATGAAAAGCCAGCGCTTTTCAAGTAATCCATTCTATACAATGGATTGTTATTATAATACCATTTTTTGAATAGAAAGTCAAGTAGAAATCCATTCTATATGATAGAATTGTAGCAAATTACAATTTCAGGAGATGGATTTTATGAGCTTTTACCAAAGGTTGAAGGATCTGAAGGAAGACGCTGATCTTACTCAAAAGCAGGTAGCGGATATCATAGGCGTATCAACAAATCACTATGGTAAATATGAACGGGGTGAAACCGATCTGCCTTTTGAAAAGGCTATCATACTGTCGGAATATTATAATGTATCCCTTGATTATCTGGCAGGAAGAACCAACCGCAAAAACTGTCTGCCGGATAAGCAGTATGCTGATGATATAAACAGGATATTGCAGCTTTACACAAAGCTGTCCAATATGAATCGTGCCAGAATAGAAGAGCGTATGGAGGAAATGCTGGAAAATCAATAAACGGGATTCTGAAAGCTCGTTTATTTTATTTCTCATTGACAAGGCAGCTGTGCTTTAGTATAATAAATATAGGCTTTAAAAATAAATATATACTTTAATAATCAGGAGCGGAATTTTATGCGTATACTGAAATCATCTCCCAGGGCTGACGGTTTTCATATGCCGGCAGAATTTGAATCCCATTACGGCACTGTAATGATATGGCCGGAACGAACTGATTCATGGCAGGCAGGGGCATATGCTGCACGGAGAGCATTTGTAAAAATAGCTGAAATAATTTCAGGGAGCGAAAATCTGACGGTGCTTGTGAGTTCCTCACAGTATGAGAATGCCCGTGCCGCACTTCCGGCTGATGTAAGGCTCTGCGAATGCACCACTGACGATTCCTGGGCAAGGGATACTGCGCCCACTTTTGTGAGAAATGCAGAGGGTGAAATAAGAGGCATTGACTGGGGCTTCAACGCATGGGGCGGTCTGGAGGACGGACTTTATTTCCCGTGGGATAATGACAATCACGTGGCAAGGAAGGTATGCGATCTGTTTTTCAAGGACACATACAACTGCCGTGATTTTATTCTTGAAGGCGGAAGCATACACAGTGACGGCGAGGGAACGATTCTCACAACTGAAAGCTGTCTTCTGAGCACTGGAAGGAATCCTCAAATGACGAAGGAAGAGATTGAGGAAAAGCTTCTTGACTGTCTTGGAGCTGAAAAAGTTATATGGCTTCCGAGAGGAATTTACAACGACGAAACCAACGAACACGTTGACAATGTATGTGCATTCACTGCACCGGGAGAGGTTGTACTTGCATGGACGGACAATGTAAACGATCCGCAGTATGAGCTTTCCTGCGCCTGTCTTGATGTTCTGAAAAATGTCACTGACGCAAAGGGCAGGAAGATAAAGGTAAGGCTTCTGCCCATACCGGAAAATCCTGTCTGCATGACGGAAAAGGAATGCAGTGAGCTTGACCTGTGGGACGGTGAGCCTACCAGAACTCCGGGCGAGCGTTTAGCGGCGTCCTATGTGAATTTCTATATTACAAATGATGCTGTACTGGTGCCTCAGTTCGGGGATAATATGGATAAAACTGCCATTGACATTTTAGCTGAATGTTTCCCTGAAAGGAAAATTGAACCCATTGCCGCAAGGGATATACTTATTGGCGGCGGAAATATTCACTGTATTACTCAGCAGGTGCCGGAGTTTAGGTGAAAAAGTTTTAACCCTTCAGTCTTGCCTTCGGCAAGAAAACCTCTCCACCACCTACGGTGGTTCCCCTCTCCTTTCAGGAGAGGCTTTATACCGCAGAATATAAGCTATTGCTTTAAATTACAGTTTTAGCGAAATTTGGCGGTTATATAGGCTCTCCTGAAAGGAGAGCTGTCAGCGAAGCTGACTGAGAGGTTTAATACAAAAATCTTTTAGTTGACTTTAATTCAGAGGGTAAAAGATTTGTTGTTCTGGATTTGGCAGGACTAAACCGTCCGCAAAAATTGGTCGCTACTCGCCCACGGCGCCGTCCCCTCTGTCAGCTACGCTGACATCTCCCCACACTGTGGGGAGTCACCCTCTTTTGCTGTGTTTAAAAATTCCGCATGGATGACTTTTACTGAATGGTTTATATGGCTTTCTGATTTTTAATTGACTATGTGGGTAAGCTTATTTTGTATGCGAAATTTTTGTATTGCTCCCATTTTTTCTGTTGCTTAATCTTTTTGTTTATTCTCCCTCTCTGCGAATGCTTTGCATTCGCCCGGGACTCCTCGTCCCGGACCCTACGGCAGCATTTTTTGAAAAAATTGCTGCATCAAAAAAACTTTTATTTATATGACGACCAGAAAACTTTTATTGATTGGAGTTTTGTTTTATGAGAAATGTTACTGTTGCTGCCCTTCAGATGGCTTGCGAAACGGAGGTTTACGAGAATATCCAGACTGCTGAACGCCTTGTCAGACAGGCTGCTGCTGACGGCGCTAATGTTATACTTCTGCCGGAGCTTTTTGAACGTCCCTATTTCTGCCAGGAACGCCAGTACGGCTATTACCAGTTCGCTCAGAGTGCTGACGAAAACACCGCCGTTATGCACTTCAGAAAAATCGCAAAGGAACTTGGGGTTGTTATCCCTGTGAGCTTCTACGAAAGCGCTGGAAACAATACCTTCAACAGTGTTGCTATGATTGACGCTGACGGTTCTGTTCTTGGCATTTACAGAAAAACCCACATTCCCGACGACCATTTCTACCAGGAAAAATTCTATTTCACTCCTGGAGATACCGGCTTCAAGGTGTGGAATACACGTTTCGGCTGCATTGGCGTGGGTATCTGCTGGGATCAGTGGTTCCCGGAAACTGCACGTTCAATGGCTCTTATGGGTGCGGAAATGCTTCTCTATCCCACTGCTATCGGTTCTGAGCCTATTCTTGATGTGGACAGTATGCCCCACTGGCAGAGATGTATGCAGGGTCATTCTGCGGCGAATCTTATGCCTGTTATTGCGGCGAACCGTATCGGAACAGAATCTGTTATTCCCTGCGAGGAAAATCAGTACCAGAAATCAAGCCTTACATTCTACGGCTCTTCCTTTATTACGGATAATACCGGCGCTGTTATTCAGCAGGCTTCAAGGGATTATGCAGGCGTTATCATTGATTCCTTCGACCTGGACGAGCTGCGTGACGCAAGACTCAGCTGGGGTATTTTCCGTGACAGACGTCCGGAAATGTACAATGTTATCAGCGATAGTATTAAATCCAGTATTTGACTAAGGCAGCAGCGCACAAAGACTGTGCGTAAAATGCGCAGTCAGATTTTTTGTCAGATGAAACAAAAAACGCAGCTGATAC
>JBJERG010000124.1:0-6479 GCA_051882155.1 Ruminococcus sp. | reverse complement strand
ACAAATTACCTGCAGCCATTCTCTCTCAGCTCCTTTGCTATGGCAGCGATCTTCTTAAAACGATGATTCACACCTGAACGTCCTATAGGTTCTGTCAGCAGTTCTCCTATTTCCTTCAGACTCAGCTCCGGATTATCAAGCCTCAGCTGTGCAGCTTCTTTCATTTCCGGCGAGAGATTGTCAAACTCATTATATTTTTTCAGAAGCATAATATCCTCTGTCTGCTTTATGGCTGCGTTTACCACCTTATTTATATTAGCCTCGTCGCAGTTTCTCAGTCGGTTTGCTTTATTGCGCATATCCTTCCGGATCTTCACATTCATAATATCCATGCTGCACTGCTGAGCACCCATAAATGTCAGGGTATCTTCTATACATTCGCTGTCCTTTATGTATAATATATAGGATTTTTTCCGCTGTATCATTTTTCCAGATACACCGAATGAGCCAAGTATTGCGTTTAAATCGCTGCACAAAAGCTCTGAAGGCGTTACGAATTCAAGATGATACTCCTTATTAGGATCAATGACGCTTCCGCATATGAAAAATGCTCCTGCCAGAAATGCACTTGTACTGTTGTTTACTATATTTCTCAGGTTTATTTCACGGCATACAGTTTCTATCTTATATGTACTCTGTATTCTTTTTATCAGTTCAGTATCAGTTACAGTGAAGCTTGCACCGCCGTTTTCTGTTTTTTCATAAGGCTGAACCTTTACTCCGAACACAGAACTGAAAAGCTCCGGCACAAGAGCTGAAACCTCACTGCTTTCTGTCTGTATACAGATCTGCTCCTCCGTAAATACCCTTGTGTAAAGAAGTATGCCGTACAGGCAGGCAAATCTTTTGTCCATGTCGTTAATTGTTCTGCGCACCTCAGCACGCACTTCGTCTGCAAATGACACGTCAGCCCCTCCTCTGCTATAAAACAGCCGTTCTCTCGGTTAAGTCAACACCGAACAAAGCTTGTCTTGCGACTCTGCACGGGATTGACTTAAAAAAAGAACGGCTTTTATCATCATAATTAATGCAGGCATATCATCTGTCTTTGCCTATATCACGGTGCTGCTTTATTACCTTCATACCCTTTTCCGAAAGATAATCACCGATACGTTCCGCAAAGGTTATAGAACGATGCTTTCCTCCTGTACAGCCAAAAGAAATTACAAGACGGCTCTTGCCCTCATGAACATAAAGGGGAATGAGAAAGTCAAGCATATCCTGAAGCTTCTTCATAAGCTCCCTGGACTGCTCAAAGGACATCACATAATCCTGAACGCATGACTCGCAGCCTGTATGAGAGCGCAGCTCTTCAATATAATATGGATTAGGCAGACATCTTACATCAAAGACAAGGTCTGATTCTGTAGACACGCCGTATTTAAAGCCGAAGGAAGTGACCTTGATGGACATAAAATCCGTCGGGCTGTTTAAAAAAAGTTCTCTCACCTGTTCCTTCAGCTGTGCTGCTGACAGGTAGGAGGTTTCAATATAATAATCAGCCATGCCTTTTATCTGGATAAGCCTTTCCCGTTCAAAAGCTATTGCCTGGTGGAGATTGCCTTCAAACTTTTCATCAAGAGGATGCTTTCGCCTTGTTTCCTTATAACGCTTTACAAGCACCTCATCATCTGCATCCATATACAGTATCTTGACTTCAATGTCCTGCTGACGTTCCAGGTGGCACAGACATTTATACGCATCTGCAAACATTTCACCGGAACGCAGATCGGCTGCTATTGCCACGTGTTCAAGGTGATTTTCAGACTCTCTGCATATTTCAATAAAACGCCCTATAAGCTGCGGCGGAAGATTGTCTATACAGTAGTATCCTATATCCTCAAGCACGTCCATTACGCCTGATTTTCCTGAACCGGACATACCGGTTACAATGATCACCTGCATTTTACAAGACCTCTTTCCTACCGAAGAAGCACAGGCTCCAGTTCCAGTCTGTATCCTGTTTTTTCCTCTACAGTTTCAATTACGTAATCACAAAGCTCCAGCACATCTCTGCAGCTTGCCTTACCTGTATTTACTACAAAACCAGCGTGTTTTACGCTTACCTGAGCGTCCCCTACGCTTGCTCCCTTCAGACCGCACTGATCAATGAGGAATGACGCATAGCTGCCTATCGGACGCTTGAATGTGCTTCCAGCGCTGGGCAGTTCCAAAGGCTGCTTGGCTCTTCTCTGATTAAGATAGCCTTCCATTTCTGTTTTTATGGCGTCATATTTACCGGCACGAAGCTGCAGTTCTACGCTAACTACGATACGCTTGGTGCCGCTGAACATACTGTGCCTGTAGGATAAATCCATATCCTCTGCAAGAGCTGTTTTGATACAGCCATTCTCATCAATATAATCAGCAGAAACAACAACGTCAGACATTTCTCCGCCGTATGCACCTGCATTCATATAAAGTGCGCCGCCTATTGTACCGGGGATACCTGCAAGACATTCCATGCCGGATAATGATTCTTCCAGAACTGCCCTTGCAACATTCATAAGAAATGCTCCTGCCTGACAGCGGACTCTGTTATCTTCCAGGAATTCTATGGCTGAAAACTGTTTTCCGATTAAAAAAATCACTCCGTCATAGCCTTCGTCCGATACAAGTACATTGCTGCCGTTGCCGAGAACTGTCCATCTTATCCCGCTTTCATTGCAGTATTTCACAAGCTCCGAAAGCACCTCGCTGCCGTTCACGTTTACAAGCGCTTTGCAGCAGCCTCCTATGCGAAAGGTAGTATGCTTGCTGAGGGGCTCATTTTTCAGCAGCTGACAGTCGTAACGCCTGCATATTGTCTCCAGCTGTTCTATTTGTTCCATGCCTGTTCTCCTAAATATCAGTTTGATTAAAATGTATCGTAATCCTTGATTACTTCCTTGCTTTCCATGTCAAGTCCCAGATGCTCCAGGAGTTCATTTGCTGCATTATAACCCATTTTTTTCTGACGGTTATTCATCGCTGCAACCTCTAAGATAACTGCAAGATTTCGTCCGGGTCTTACAGGGATAGTAAGTGAAGGAATCTTTACTCCCAGAAGAGATACATACTGGGTATCCACACCCATTCTGTCATATATCTTCTCAGGATTCCACTGTTCCATTTCAACAATCAGCTCGATATTTTCACGGTTCTTTACAGCACCGATACCGAAAAGTCTGCGGGCATTGATAATGCCTATTCCTCTGAGTTCAAGGAAATGACGTATATTATCCGGAGAACTTCCCACAAGAGTATCATTTGATACTTTTCTTATCTCAACTGCGTCATCTGCCACAAGACGGTGTCCTCGCTTTACAAGCTCAATTGCAGTTTCGCTCTTACCTACTCCGCTTTCGCCTGTAATAAACACGCCTTCACCGTAGATCTCAATAAGAACGCCGTGACGTGTTATACGAGGAGCAAGATTGACATTCAGAAATGCTATAAGTCCTGAAATAAAGTTTGATGTGCTTTCCTTGCTTCTTAGAAGAGGTACTTCATATTTCTGTGCAAGCTCCAGCATTTCCTCAAAATACGGAAGTTCTCTTGAAATAACGAGTGCAGGCATTCTCTGGGCAAAAAGAGCCTCCAGACGCTGCTGGCGTGTTGCTTCATCAATGGTTGAAAGGTATGCAAATTCCATCTTGCCGATGATCTGAATACGCTCAGGGTTAAAATATTCATAAAAGCCCATCAGCTGAAGACCGGGACGTGTAACATCTGTTTCATCTATCTGTATTTCAGACGCATCCCTCGGAAGATGAATAGTTTCCAGCTTGAATTCTTCTATTATCTTGTCAAGACCTACTGTAAATTTACTTGCCATTTTACATCCTCTTTTCTTTACATCCGATAATTAGTAATTTATCACGCAGTGTCCGCTTCCGGAGCCGTCTGTATAACCGATGGAAACTGACATATCGCCGCTGTTTGACTGTGCCCAGCTTGATGCAGAAGAAGCATCTCCGGAACTTGAATTGAGAAGAGCATAGGAAACATCAAGCTTAGAGGGATCGTATACCGGTTCCCAGCCCTTCATAGCATAATACGCATTAAGATCAAGAACTATGTCTGTTGTGTCGGAAGAAGCTGAATTGAGAGCATTTGCAAGATCAATCATGGGATCAGCTTTCTTTGCATATGTGTCAGGATTCAGATACTTCTCGTCTGCCGGAATAAAATTGGGATATGTAAATCCGCTGCAGAGAACTGCAGAAAAACCTCCTGCTGAAAGCTCCTGTACTATAGATTTAAGGTATGATACAGTTGTATCGCTGCTGGGATCAAGCCATGTCTTGCCTCCGTTATCCGGACGATTATCAAGCCATCTGTCGCCGGTGGGAATGCCGTTTTTCTCCACCATATAGCTTGCGTCACGATAGGAATCTGAATAAATATGATCGTCAAGAAGGCTGCATGAAGCATAGGCATAAAGTCCCTCTTCACGGATAATGCTTGCGATCTGTGCTGCTGTCATTGAGCCCTTGCATACAGAGCCTGCCGCATTGCCGGCTGCCTTTGATGAATAGTTAAGTTCACCGCCGGACAGCTTCATGGGGATTACCACTGCACCTGCATTTGGGTACTTTGATTTTACTTCCTTCAGCATAGCTCTGAGAGAATCTGCATCCTTTACAGAACTTTCAGGCAGACGAACAGAACACTGAACAGTACGGTATACATCTGCAACAGGTGCAGGAGCTCCTTCTGTTGGGAATGGATTGCTGCCGCCATTGTTTGAAGTTCCTCCGTTATTGGAAGTGCCTCCGTTATTTGAGGTTCCTCCGTTGTTGGAAGTACCTCCGTTATTTGAAGTTCCTCCGTTATTGGAAGTACCTCCGTTATTTGAAGTTCCCCCATTATTTGAAGTTCCTCCGTTGTTGGAAGCACCGCCGTTATTTGAGGTTCCTGCGCCGTCAATTCCATTGCCTGTATGAACAGCCGGCTTGCTGCCGCTTACACCAGTACCTTCGGCTGTGCCGTCCTTGCCGGTTGTAACAGTTGTAACAGAAGTAGTGGTGCTGCCGCCATTCAATACAACAAGTCCTGTTGTACCGCTTGTTGTAGTTAATGAACCGTTTACAGGCGCAGTTGTTCCGTCAACAGCGTTATTCTCACTTTCTGATATCTCGCCGTTTGTAACAGCAGAATCACCGCCGTTCAGAATAGGCTTTGCTATTGAATATCCAAAAATGCAGATAACACCCGCTGCCGCAATCGTAACGATTGTAGGAACTACATTTTTAGGAGCAGAAAAACCTGCCTTTTTACTTCTTTTTGGCTTATACACTATAGGCTTTTTTCTATTATTCATCTCTATACTCCATTCTATTCAGAATTTACCGCATAAATTCACTCAGAAACAGCGTTTCTGAGTGCCGTTACCCCATTGGATATCTTTTCCTGATTGAACAAAAAGCTTCCAACTACAAGCATATCCGCACCGGCTGATACTGCGGCAGCTGCGGTTTTGTCATTGATGCCGCCGTCAACCTGAATTCGTACCGGCAGTTCTCTTTCATCAATATATTTACGCAGTCCTTTGACTTTTTCAAGCATATCCTCCATAAAAGACTGTCCTCCGAATCCCGGTTCAACAGTCATTACAAGCACAACGTCCACAAGCTCCACAAATGGCAGCACAGCTTCATAAGGCGTACCCGGCTTTATTACAATGCCGGCTTTAACGCCGCCCCTGCGTATTGCTGCGATTGTTTCATATGGATCGCTGCTGCTTTCCAGATGAAATGTGATAAGATCTGCTCCTGCTTTGATAGTCTGGGAAATATACTTCAGAGGATCTGTTATCATAAGATGCACATCAAGAAACAGGTCTGTACTCTTGTCAACAGCCTCAAGAACAGGGAAACCAAATGACAGATTCGGAACGAATACCCCGTCCATCACATCAAAATGCAGTATGTCAACACCGCTTGTTTCCAGTTCCTTTGATACCCTCTCAAGATTTCTCATATCAGCACTAAGCACCGAAGCGCAGGTATAAAACTTTCTCACATTTATCTCCTCCACTTATATCATCAGTAACATTATCTCAGGGATTCAAAAAATTTTGTTTAGATTCAAAAAATTTGTTTATGAGATCACACACTCTTATTATATAATAATTCTTTCATTACGTCAATAACCTTTGCCTAAAAAACCAATATTTTTAATAAATCGGCTCCTATTTCTCTGAAAACGAAAAGCAGCCGTACTAAGATGCGGCTGCTTTTTCAGATTAACTTAAATTAACAGGCAGGGACTCTATGTTATTTACCATAAATTTCAGAAGAGCCTGTGAATCGGAGGAATTGATCTGACCATCAATTACACATTCAGCATTTTTCATCTGACTTGGATTGAAGTTTATAATGTTGGCAACATACTTGTTCAGATATATAACATCAAGCATTGAAACAACATCATCAAGGTTGACATCACCGTATATGACCTCTGATACAACAGATCTTTTTTCTAAAACAGTTTCG
>JBJERG010000123.1:0-6479 GCA_051882155.1 Ruminococcus sp. | reverse complement strand
AAAGCTTATTGCTGAGGACAAGGTGCTGGAATACACTGAATACTGCGGAAATTACTATGGCACTCTCCGTGAAGAGGTTGAAAACCGCAGAAATCAGGGACAGGATGTTCTTCTCGAAATTGAAGTTGTGGGTGCTGCCAATGTTAAACGCCTTTGCCCGGATGCTGTTTTGATCTTTATTGCACCGCCTTCCGTCCAGGAGCTTGAAAGAAGGCTCAGAAAACGAGGCACTGAAACTGATGAAGTCATTGCAGAACGTGTTTCCCAGGCGGAGCGTGAGATCAGATGCAGTTCCGGATATGATTATATAATAGTAAACGGTGAGCTTGAAAAGGCTGTAAATGATGTTAAATCTGTTATAGTTGCAGAGAGAATCTCTGCTCAGAATAAAGAAGAAATTATAAGTGAGGTACTTAATTCATGAATATGCTTAGACCATCTATGAATCAGCTGATATCAAAAAATGAAAGCTGCTACTCTCTGGTAGTAGGCGTAGCAAAGCGAGCAAGAGAAATTGCCGATGAGCTTTACGAAAAGGGAGAGATACTGAAAGAAAAGCCTGTAAAGACAGCAGTTGAAGAACTTGCGGCTGGCAAGTATCGCATCGTTGAGGACAATACGGGAAAACTCTAATATAGAAAAGAGGCGTGTGTGATGAATACATACTGGAAGGTTTCTGTTGCTGTATGGGATACAGCATATTCCTTTGACCGGCTGTTCACATACACGTCTTTTGAATCTGCCCAGGTGGGCTGTCGTGTGGCAGTACCCTTTGGCTGGAATAATTCAAAACGTGTTGGGATGGTTCTGGCTGCAGAGGAAACCAGCGAGGAACTGGACCCTGATATAAAGCCTGTTATTTTTGTAATGGATAAAGAGCCGCTTCTGAATGATGAACAACTTCAGCTTGTTCACTGGCTTAAAGAAATGACTTTTTGTACCTATTCTGATGCAATAAGAGCCATACTTCCTGCAGGAATGCAGGTCGAACTTTGTCAGAAAGCTGAGATTTCTCCGAAAATAGGAGAAATCTCCCTTACAGAAGAGGAAAGAAGCCTTTTATGTTTTTTGCAGGCTGCTAAAAATCAGAGAAGTTTTGACAGGCTTCTGCAGGCTGAAGGCAATGCGGATAAGCAAAGAACAATTGACTCGCTTTTTGAAAAGGGCGCTTTGCGAATGACCGACTACGCCAGGCAAAAAGTCGGAAATTCGGGTATAAAAATGCTTAAACTAACAGATAAGTATGATGATCTGGTCAAGATATGCCGCATTACGCCAAAGCAGAAAAAGCTTATAGAGCTTTTGAAGGAACAGCCTGTCCTGTCTGAAAAGGAAGCCTGTTATCTCTGCGGAATCACTGCTTCTGTAGTAACAAGCGCAGTGAAATCAGGTATTGTGGAAAGATACACAGGCGACTTTTTCCGTGATATTCCGGATATAGAAAAGACCAGAGATGCGTCTGATATCAGGCTCTCCGATGAACAGACGCCGGTTTTTGAAAAGGTTTTAGAGGCTGTACGCAGCAGAACACCTCATTGTTTTCTGCTCCACGGCGTAACAGGAAGCGGAAAGACAAGCGTTTTTCTGAAGCTTATTGATGAAACCATACGAATGGGTCGTCAGGTCATTATGCTGGTTCCGGAAATTGCCCTTACGCCTCAGGTGGTCAAAGAGATTTGCAGTCTTTTCGGACAGCAGGTAACTGTTATTCACAGTGAACTTTCCCTCGGACAGCGGGCAGACGCCTATAAACGAATAAAAAACGGTGATGTTAAAATTGTCATAGGAACAAGAAGCGCTGTTTTTGCACCTGCTGGAAATCTGGGACTTATAATAATTGACGAGGAAGGTGAAAGGGCATACAAGTCCGACAGTTCTCCGAGATATCATGCAATAGAGGTTGCAAAAAAACGCTGCCGAACCAATAACTGCACATTGCTTTTAGCTTCGGCAACGCCTTCGGTGGAAAGCTATTATTATGCAAAAAAGGGCGTTTATACCCTTCTGGAGATGAAAAAGCGTTATGCGGATATGCCTCTTCCGGAGGTGTCCGTTGTGGATATGAATGAAGAACGTCTTCTGGGAAATGAAACGGAATTCAGTGATGAACTGATGATAGCCCTCAAAGAAAACCTTAAAGCGGGAGAGCAGTCTATTCTTCTTCTGAACAGGAGAGGGTATCATACAATAATAAGCTGCTGTGACTGCAATAAGCCTGTATACTGCCCGAATTGCAGCGTTCCCATGACATATCACAAGGTCAACAACAGCCTTATGTGCCATTACTGCGGACATACAGAGGAAATGACTGAATGCTGCAAATTCTGCGGCGGAACACGCATGAGAAAAATGGGATTTGGCACCCAGACTCTTGAAGAGAGCCTTGAAAAGGCGCTTCCCGAGGCAAGAATACTCAGAATGGACGCCGATACCACCATGTCAAGATATGCCTATGAGGAGAAATTCTCCGCATTTGCACGGGGCGAATATGACATAATGGCAGGAACACAGATGATAGGAAAGGGACTTAATTTTCCTAATGTTACGCTTGTAGGCGTATTATCTGTGGACAAGGCTTTATTCGCAGGCGATTTCAGAAGCTATGAGAGAACCTTTTCTCTTATAACCCAGGTAGTTGGCAGGGGCGGCAGAGGTGATAAAAAGGGCAGAGCCGTTTTGCAGACATTTATGCCGGAGCATTATGTTTTAAGACTTGCGGCAATGCAGAATTATGAAGACTTTTACCGTGAGGAAATCACCCTCAGAAGAACTCTTGTATTTCCGCCGATATGTGATATATGCGTAATAGGCTTTGTGGGAGTATCGGAAAATGTTACTGCTGCGGCGGCACAGTATGCTGCACAGTGCATAGCGGAACTTGTAAGGCAGACAGGCTTTGAAAAGCCCCTTCGTGTTCTGGGACCAATGCCCTTTTCATATGGAAAAATCAGCGGAAAATACCGTTACCGCCTTATTCTGAAATGCAAGAATACAAAGGAATATCGTGACCTTGTGCGGGAAATACTGAATGCTGTATATGCACGCAAGGAATTCGCAAAAATACATATTTATGCTGATATGAACGGTGATATCGGCGTATAATGAATGGAGGAGCTTTATGGCTATAAGAAAAATCGTAAAGGACGGAGATCCTATTCTCCGCAGTGTATGCAAACCTGTTGAGGTTTTTGATGAAAAGCTGCACAGACTGCTTGATGATATGCAGGAAACACTTAAAGAAGCACAGGGCGTAGGTCTTGCTGCACCTCAGGTTGGATATTGCAGGAGATTATTCATAATGGATCTTGGCGGCGATGAAATGATCGAAGCCATAAACCCTGAGATTGTTAAGACAAGCGGAAAGCAAAGGGTAATGGAAGGCTGCCTTTCATGCCCGAATAAATGGGGATATGTCACACGCCCCAAAAAGTGCAGACTGAAGGCACAGAACCGTTTCGGCGAATGGTATGAGCTTATTCTGACAGACCTTGGCGCACAGTGTGCCTGCCATGAAAACGATCATCTGGACGGAAAGCTTTTTGTTGATATAGTTGAAAGATTCCTGACACCTGAGGAGATGGAGGCAGAATGAAAATAGTATTTATGGGAACTCCCGACTTTGCAGTTCCGTGTCTGGGTGCCCTTGCTGAAAACGGTCACGATGTGGCGGCTGTTTTTACACAGCCGGACAAGCCGAAGGGCAGAGGCTATAAAATGATACCTACACCCGTCAAGGCTGCCGCACAGGAATACGGCATTCCTGTATATCAGCCCCTTTCTCTCAGAAAGGGTGAGGACGCAGAGGCTTCAATGAAAACTCTCAGAGAAATCGCACCGGAGCTTATTGTGGTAGTTGCATACGGACAGATACTTCCGAAAGAAATTCTTGATATGCCGAAATATCACTGCATAAACATCCATGCTTCTCTTCTGCCTGCATACAGAGGTGCAGCACCGATACAGTGGTGCGTTCTTAACGGTGAAAAGGTTACAGGCGTTACCTCAATGCTTATGGCAGAGGGACTTGACACCGGTGATATGCTCATAAAAAAAGAAACTGAAATCGGCGAAAATGAAACAGCTTCAAGCCTTCATGACAGGCTTTCCCTTATGGGTGCAAAGGTTCTGCTTGAAACTGTAAAGGCTATTGAGGAGGGAACTCTTTCACCTGAGCCGCAGGATGATTCACTTTCCACCTATGCGTCGAGAATCACCAAGGAAATGTCAGAGCTTGACTTTAATAAGCCTGCAAAGGAGCTTCATAATATAATAAGAGGAATCACAGGCTTTACAACACTGGAAGGCAAAAGACTGAAGGTCTACGCTTCCTGTGTAACAGAAATTAAGAATTCTGAGAACATTCAGAACGGTACCGTTACGGATACAGACAGATTTATTGTAAAGTGCGGCGACGGACTGGGACTTATGTTTGCGGAAATACAGCCTGAGGGTAAAAAACGCATGAAAACCGAGGATTATTTACGGGGCAGGAAAATAGAGGCAGGAACAGTTCTGGGGCAGTAAAGGAGAAAGATTATGCCGTATTATTTTCAGACAACAGACTTCTGGCTGAGCATATGGCCGATAATTATCGGTATGGTACTTTGTACAATTGCTTCAGTCAATGTTAATGCAACATTCAAGCGTTATTCCTCTGTACACAATTCAAGAGGCATAACAGGCGCACAGGCTGCAAGGCAGATACTGGACAGCAACGGACTTTACAATGTTTCCATTGAAATGGTTGCAGGAAATCTTTCCGACCACTATGACCCGAAGGCTAATGTTATCCGCCTTTCAGAGGGCGTATATAATTCCACTTCCGTTGCTGCAATCGGAGTTGCTGCACATGAGTGCGGTCATGCAGTTCAGCACGCCACGGATTATACGCCTATCCGTATAAGGCAGGCTATTATTCCGCTGACGAATTTAGGTTCAAAGCTGTGGTATATTCTGTTTATAGCAGGACTTGCACTGGCAAGCACGTCCTTTGGTATGGGTATGCTTTATGCAGGAATAATTCTTTTTGCGCTTATAGTATTGTTTCAGGTGGTAACTCTGCCGGTGGAATTCAATGCAAGCCGCCGTGCTCTTTCCACACTTGAAAACTACAATATTCTGGAGGGCGATGAACTTTCAAAGGCAGGCAAGGTGCTTCGTGCCGCTGCTATGACATATGTTGCAGCTGTTGCCAACGCACTTCTTCAGCTTTTAAGACTGCTTGCCATCGCAAATAAAAAGAGATGAGCGGACGTAAACTTGCAGTCACCCTGCTTATGCAGAGGGAGAAGACTGACGGCTATTTAAATCTTTTGCTGGATTCTGCCCTGGAAAAATCAGACCTTGACCCAAGGGACAAAAGACTTTGCAGCGCACTTTGCTACGGTGTCCTTGAAAGGCAGATCACCATTGATTTTATAATATCAAAATACAGCAAAAAACCGTCTCATAAGCTTGACGGGGCAGTTCTTCAGATACTGAGAACGGGACTTTATCAGATTTTGTATATGGAGCAGATTCCGGATTCAGCGGCGGTAAGCGAAAGCGTAAAGCTTACAAAAAAGCTGAGAAAGGCAAGCGCTTCCGGTTTTGTGAATGCAGTTCTGAGATGTTTCATAAGGGATGGCAAGAAAATTAACTATCCCGGGAATGCCCTTGAAAAGGCGTCGGTTATGTATTCTGTTCCTCTATGGCTTGTGAAAAGGCTTTATGAAAGTCTTGGCGAAAAAGACGCCGAAGAATTCCTTGAGAATGCCCTTGATCCTCCGCCGCTTACTATCAGAAGGAATCCTCTTGCTGTATCTGAAGAAGGACTGATCTCATCCTTCGGAGAGGAGAGAATAGAAAATCACTCTCTCGTTCCAGGGGCATATATTATCAGAAACAGCGGCAATATCAGAGAAAATCCGCTGTTTCAAAAGGGCGGTTTCCATGTGCAGGATACAGCCTCGCAGCTTTGTGCAATGGCACTTGATGCGAAAGAAGGCATGACCGTCCTAGACCTTTGCGCCGCACCGGGAGGAAAGACATTTTCCATAGCGGAAAGCATGAATGGAACCGGCAGAGTGTATGCCTTTGATCTTTTTCCGCAGAGGGCAGGACTTATTGAAAAGGGAGCAGAAAGGCTTCATCTTGAAAATGTTTCCGCCATGCAGGGAGATGCTTCTGTTTACAATGAGAAGCTTCCGAAGGCTGACAGGGTTCTCTGTGATGTTCCCTGTTCAGGAACAGGCGTAATAAGGCGAAAGCCGGAGATTCGTTATAAAAAGGAAGAGGAGCTTGCAGGACTTCCGGAAATACAGAGGACTATCCTTGAAAATGCTTCTCGTTATGTTAAGCCGGGCGGTGTGCTTATATATTCCACCTGTACCGTACTTAAAGAGGAAAATGAACAGATTGCAGAGGACTTTCTGAAAAACCATACGGAATTTGAGCCTGTGCCGCTGCTGCCGGAGCTTCATGAAAAGCTTTCAGGCAGT
>JBJERG010000122.1:0-6573 GCA_051882155.1 Ruminococcus sp. | reverse complement strand
AACAAAAACGACGGCAGAAAAGCGTCCTATGCCAGAAATGCAAACAACTGGCTGCTGGAGGAGGGTTCTTCACCCTCGTATATGGTTAATGGTGTAACATTCAAGCTGTCCAACGGCGGCAGTGCAGGTGGAAATGTTACAGGTGCAAATAATAAGAAACTCCAGCTGCAAAGCCTTGACTATCCCTATCTGACAATGGACGGTGCCAAGATAAAGGACGGTGACAACGGCGGTGTTCTGAAACTGGAAATCAGCGGACTTTCTAATGGAAATCACTCTCTGCAAATGTGGCACTGCAATACTGACGGCTATACAAACAGCAATCTGAGTATTTCTGTAAACGGCAAGAAGGTTATGTCAGGTGTAAAATGTCCCACAAATGTTAAAAAAGAAAGTGACGCAGGTATTTCATACGTTACATGGAACGGCAGCAGCGTTACCATACTGATTACTCCCGAGGGCGGCGGCAGGCAGGACGTTGCATGGCTCAATGCTTTTGAGCTGGACGGCAGCGATCCCTTTAACGGCGTATCAAATATGTATCCGGAGGACCAGTGCGCTCATCTTGATGCGTCACAGGGACTTTCATGGACAGCAGGAAAGAACGCCCAGTCCCATGATGTATATATAGGCACAAGTTATGATGCCGTTTTCAATGCCGACCACAATTCAAAGGAATTCAAAGGCAACCAGACTATGGCAAATTATGCTCTTGACGACAGCTATTCCTCCATTCCAACATATTACTGGCGTGTTGATGAGGTAGGAAGCAGTGGTACAGTCAAAGGCGCTGTTTATTCGTTTAAAGTAAACCGCCTTGCGTTCCCGACAGCAGAGGGTTACGGACGTTTTGCAAGAGGCGGCAGAGGCGGATATGTGTATCATGTAACCAATCTCAACGATTCCGGAGAAGGCTCTCTCCGTTACGGACTTGAAACACTGAAGGGTGCAAGAACAATTGTCTTTGATGTAGGCGGTGTAATTTCTCTCAACAGTGTTCTGTGTATTCCCGAGGACGGCGGTGATGTGTATGTAGCAGGTCAGACAGCTCCCGGTGATGGCATCACACTTATTAACTATACATTCGGCGCAATGGGTTCGAGTGATGTTGTTATACGTGACATCAGAACTCGTGTTGGTGATGTCAGCGGAAAATCAATGGGCGGCATGGGTATGAGCAGTTGTAACAATTCAATTGTTGACCATTGTTCGATCTCATGGGCAACGGACGAGGGCTTTTCTTCGAGAAGTGCCGCAAATCTTACATTTCAGTGGAATATCATTGGTGAATCACTCAACAATTCCGTTCATTACAACGCAGATGACCGTAACGATGTTGAACGTCATGCCTTTGCAGCTTCGATAAGCGGTTATACAGGCAGTTTCCACCACAATCTTCTGATACATAACACAGGCAGAAACTGGTCACTTGCCGGTGCAATGGAACAGGACGCTGTAACATACGGCGGTCAGCTTGACATAAGAAATAATGTAGTTTACAACTGGAAGGACAGAACTACAGACGGCGGCGTCCGCGGACTTAATTTTGTAAACAACTATTACAAGGCAGGACCTGTCAGCAATACAAATATGCACATAGTTTCCATTGACGGAAACGAACTTAATACAAGTGATATGCAGAAAATGTTTGTATCCGGAAATGTAATGACTGATATTAAGGGCAATCAGCTGCTGAAAGCCACTGACGATGCCTGGGCAAAGGGCAAAGCAGTATCCGGCGGTAAAAATTCAACAGAGGCAGATGTAAGAAGTGATACGCCTTTCTTTGAATCCTATGTAAATACACAGTCAGCGGAGGAGGCATACAATTCCGTTATCACAAGTGCAGGTGCAAATATGCCCGCTTTTGACTATCTGGACAGCCGTTATCTGACAGAGGTTAAAAACGGAACTTATACATACACAGGCAGCAAAGACGGTTTGCAGGGAATCATTGACAGCCAGGCTGATGTAGGAGGTTATCCCAACAGCAGTAATTTCAAAGGCGGTACAGCACCGGCTGACACCGACGGGGACGGTATGTCTGACGCATGGGAAACTGAACACGGTCTGAATCCCAATGACGCATCTGACGGTGCAATAGTTTCACTTTCCGCAGATGATTACACAAACCTTGAAATGTACCTCAATGAACTTGCAGGCGACCCTGTTGAATACAATGGAAATATCACAAGAGAACCTATAACAGGAAATCTTATCAAGAGCATTGAAGTAAAGGATACAGACTATTACAGCAGCTGGTCAATAGACACAAGTCTTGAAGTTGGTGATAAAGTATTCGGTGACAGAACAACTGAAAAGTCAGCCTTTTCAGAAGTTCCGGACAAATACAAGGGTGCTGAACTTGTCCTTACTCCATGTGACTCCAAAAATTCCGACAAGGAACAGGCTCTGCTGACTGCGGCTGAAGATATTACAGTTTTTGTAGGATTTGACAGCAGAATTGCGGAGGTTCCGTCATGGGTAAAAGACTTTGCAAAGGAAAGAGAAACCATTAAAACAACAAACGGCATTACCTTTGAAATATTCTCAAAAGACATAAAGGCAGATGAAATGATAACTCTCGGAGCAAACGGTCAGGCAAGCGGCGTTGTAAACTATATCGTACTTGCCGCAAAGGAGAATATTCATACACCTATCATTCCTGTTTACGGTGATGTCAACTGCGACGGAAGAATAAACATTTTCGACCTTGTAATGTTTAAACAGCACGTAAACGGTATCGTTCTTCTTGAAGGTCAGGCACTTGCTAATGCTGATGTAAACGGTGACGGTGTGCAGGATAAAGCTGATATGATACTTTTGCAGAAGTTCATTTCCGGACAGATTGACGCATTTGAACAGTAAATACAGAAAGGATTTGACTCAGATGAAAAAAATCTTTAAAAGCCTTGCAGCCTTTACTGCGGCACTTATGGTTGGTACTTCAGCTGTTCCCTTTATTAACAATACAGAAAATGTTACTGCTGCCGGACAGATAAACCTTGAGTATCTGGACAGAGGAATTTCAGCAATAAACACAGGGTCCGGAATGCTTGTAAGCTGGCGGTGGCTTGCAAATGATGACGATAACGCCGTTTTCAAGCTTTATCGTGATGATACTCTGATTTATACCAGCGAGTCTGGAAATGCAACCTGCTATCTGGATAAAGACGGCAGTGCATCTTCAAAATATCGTGTTGATGCCTATTCCGGAGGAAAACTCATTTCATCAGAGAACTGCAAGCTGACATCAGGAAACGCTTATTTTGACATCAAACTGGATCCGCCCACATCATCTGGCTGCACCTACAGCCCCAATGATATGTCAGTAGGAGATGCTGACGGGGACGGACAGTATGAGCTGTTTCTTAAATGGGATCCTTCCAATTCAAAGGATAATTCCCAGAAGGGCAAGACGGATAGGGTCTACATTGACTGTATCAGTCTTGACGGAAAAAGGCTGTGGCGCATAGATTTAGGATACAATATTCGTGCAGGTGCGCATTACACACAGTTTTTTGTGGGAGATTTTGACCTTGACGGCAAAGCCGAAATGTGCTGCAAAACTGCTGACGGAACGAAGGACGGCACAGGAAAAGTGATTGGCGACGGCTCCAAGGTTTATCGTGACGGCAACGGTTTTATTTATACGGGACCCGAATACTACACACTTTTTGACGGTCAGACAGGTGCGGCGCTTGATACCATTGACTATGAACCAGGCAGAGGTGATCCTACTAAATGGGGTAAAAGCAGCGATAAGACTAATCGTGTAGATCGTTTCTGGGGAACTGTCGCATATCTTGACGGAGTTCACCCATGTGTTGTAACAGGACGCGGCTATTACGGACGTATGACAGCTGTTGCATATACAGTTGAGAATAAAAAGCTGAAAAAGATGTGGATGTTCGATACAGGTACAAGCAGCAGTTCTTTAGGCTACGGTGACGGAAATCATAACAGTATGCCTGCTGATGTTGACGGAGACGGCAAACAGGAAATAATCACAGGCTCAACCTGTATTGATGATAACGGCAAACTGCTCTGGTGTACAAATCAGGGACACGGCGACGCTATGCACGTTGGCGACCTTGACCCTTCAAGAGCGGGCATTGAAATCTGGACTTGTCATGAGGACAAACCATACGGTGTTTCACTTATCAGCGGCAAGGACGGTAAAATTATTTTCCATAATAACGGCGCAGGCGATACAGGCAGATGCTGCGGTGATAATATATGGGCAGGCAATCCCGGTGCGGAATTATGGGGTAATAAGGAGTCAGATAACTCTACACCGGTAAAGGATGTGAGCGGCAATACATTATCATGCAACAGACCTGCAATAAACTTCCTTATTCACTGGGACGGAGATCTGGAACGTGAAATTCTTGACGGCTACACAGATTCTCCTGCAAAGATATACAAGATGAATGAAAAGGGAAAGCTTGATACTCTTCTGGAAACAACAGGCTATTACACCTGCAATACTACCAAGGGTACTCCATGCCTTTCTGCCGATATTTTTGGTGACTGGCGTGAAGAACTTATCGTAAGAGCCGCAGACAGCAAATCCGTAAGAATCTACTGCACTCCCTATGAAAGTGATTACAGAGTAACCACTCTCATGCACGATCCTCAGTATCGTATGCAGGTTTCAGCGCAGAACACAGCATATAACCAGCCGCCTCATACAAGCTTTTTCATGGGAACAGGCTATGACCTTCCTGCACGTCCTTCAAACTGTGTTGTAAACGGCGGAGCGGCAGTTCCTCCGGTAAAGGAAGGTGCAGCATTTGACACAGCTTACAAATATACCATAAAGAATGCAAACAGCGGACTTTTCCTTGAAGTTGCAGAGGGAAAAGCTGAAAACGGCACAAATGTTCAGCAGGGCGAAAACAGAAACTGCTGGTATCTTGCTGATGCAGGTGACGGATATTACAAGATTATTTCAGAACTTGCTGACGGCAAGACCTATTATCTTGACGTTGATTACGGAAAAACAGATAACGGCACAAATATTGGTATATACAGCAATACAAATTGTGACGCACAGTCTTTCAAGTTTGTTGATAACGGCGACGGTACTTATACTATCTGTACAAAGGTTACAGGTGATGACAGTGCTGTGGGAGTTGCAGGTGCGTCAAAGGATAATGGAGCAAATGTTGTAGAGTGGAGCTGCAATGACAGTGCAGACCAGAAGTGGATAATTGAGCCGGTATTTGAACCAATCTGCGGCAGACTTATAAAGAGCATTGATGTGCTGGATACAGCCTATTACAGCAGCTGGGGAATAGATACAAGTCTTGAAGTGGGTGATAAGGTTTTCGGAGACAGAGATATCGAAAAGTCAGCCTTTTCGGAAGTACCGGACAAATACAAGGGTTCTGAGCTTGTTCTTACCCCATGTGATTCAAAAAATTCCGACAAGGAACAGGCAGAACTGACTGCGGCTGAAGATATTACGGTGTTTGTGGGATTTGACAGCAGAATTGCAGCTGTTCCGGCATGGGTAAACGGCTTTGCAAAGGAAACGGAAACCATTAAAACAACTAATGGGATCACCTTTGAAATATACTCCAAAGACGTAAAAGCAGATGAAATGGTAACTCTCGGAGCAAACGGTCAGGCAAGCGGAGTTATGAACTATATCGTGCTTGCCGCAAAGGAAAATATTCAGACGCCAATAATTCCTGTTAATGGTGATGTAAACTGTGACGGAGTATTCAGCATTTCTGATATAGTAATGATGCAAAAATGGCTTGGCTGCGCAGGTGATATTACAGATATGCAGGCAGGCGACGTCAGCCTTGACGGAAGAGTAAATATCATTGACTTATGTCTTATGAAGCAAATGCTTCTCAAAGACTAAATTAGAATCCCAAAAAAGAAAACAGTCATATCTGCTGAGTAAGCGGATATGACTGCTTTTTAAAGTAGTAAAGAGTAAATTATTGAATTACATTCTTTATAAATTCTTCTTTCAGAAGAGAAAGATCAAAGATGTTTATGCGGTTATCCTTGTTCATATCTGCAACTTCACGATTGTTAAGTTCTGCATTTTCCTCATCAATAAGCCACTTCTGAAGAAGTACAATATCTGAAACCGTGAATGCACCGTCACCGTTTATATCTCCTGTAATATTCTCAGGCTGCTTTTGGGAACTGTCACAGATTTCATTGAACAGGACCTTCAATTCCTGATCTTCAAGTTTACAGGTGTCACGGTTATAATGTCCGCCGGGTGTTGACCACAGCACCGGGCATAACTGACGGTCATAAGCAGCTTTGCACACGGAACTCAGGAACAGACGAACTGATTCAGGCTCTTTGCCTTTGGTTGGACATCCGTATTCACCCACTATAACAGGTATACCCTTTTCAATGTAATTGGTCTTCATCATGTCCATCTGCTCATAAAGCTCTTTAAAATCATCTTCGGTGCCCCAGGTTGAACGGGCTTTTGCCCAGCTTGCGTCTTCATCTTCAAGAATAGCAAATCCTGCGGGAGTGTAGTAATGTACTGATACAGCCATACGGTTTGCAGGGTCATTCGGCATTTGGAAC
>JBJERG010000121.1:0-6582 GCA_051882155.1 Ruminococcus sp. | reverse complement strand
GAAATTGATCTGGTTCTGTCGGACACTGCTGAGATATACAGCAGTGAATATGATGAGCTGATTGATAAATACGAAGAAAATGTAACTGCTCTTTGTGAACAACTTGCAGAGGAGCATTATGAAGATATTTTAAAAGAAAATAATCTCACTGAAGAACTGGCAAAACAGAACGGGATCATACCTCCTAAAACATATGTGCTGACCCGCAATGAAAATACAGGATATGTCAGCTTTAAAAATGATACCGGTATTATTGGCGGTGTGGCGAATATTTTTCCGGTTTTCTTCATAATGATTTCTGTACTTGTATGCGTTACGACAATGACCAGAATGGTTGATGAGGAACGTACACAGATCGGCGTTCTCAAAGCAATGGGCTATGGCAACCCTGCAATTATGGCAAAATATCTGCTTTATGCAGGCAGTGCAGCAGTGATCGGCTGGACGTCAGGCTTTTTTTCCTGCACCTGGGCTATGCCGCAGATATTCTGGTTTGCCTACAGTACAATATACGGATTTGCGCCGATGTCCTATCTGTTCAGTCCTGAGCTTGCGGTGGTTACACTGGCAATTTCCTTAATTTTCATTCTCAGCAGTACATTTATATCCTGCCGGAATGAACTTACGAGCGTACCCGCTTCACTGATTCGTCCACGAGCCGCTAAAAGCGGTAAACGTGTTGCTCTTGAATACATAACTCCTTTATGGCGCAGACTCAGTTTTTTGCAGAAAATTACAATACGAAATATGTTCAGATACAAACAGCGCCTGTTTATGATGCTCATAGGAATCGGCTGCTGTGCAGGACTTGTTGTAACTGCATTTGGTGTGAGGGACTCTATGATTGACATAGGCGAACTGCAATATACGAAAATTCAGAAACATGATATTGAAGCAAGCTTCGATGCAGGGACAGAATCCGAGATCTGCAAAACCCTTGATGAACTGTCAGGTGTAAAAAAATATCTTACTCTGTCTTCAAGACACGTCGATGTCAGTGCAGGCAGTTCTGTTAATTCAGTCAATTTGATAAGCATAAAGACTGATTGTGAATATTCTGACTTCTGGGATTTCCATAAGGGAAACAAAACACTGTGTTTGCCCGAAAAAGGTAAAGTGCTTATCAGTCCTAAAATTGCGGAGAGACTTTCACTTTCCGCAGGAGATGTTTTTGAAATCCGGAATTCTGATATGGTAAGCGGAACTGTAAAGGTGAGTGATGTATTTGATAATTACATTTATGATTATGTAGTCATGTCGGAAGAAACATATACAGAATTGTTCGGAGAATGCAAATCAAATACTGCACTTATAACAGCAGATGTCAGCAGTAATGAACTGGCAGGGAAGCTTACTGAAACAGGTCAGTTTACCAGCATAACAGATCTTGATAACAGACGCAGGAATATCAGTGACGCTCTGAGCTGTCTGAATTATATTATCTGGATGATCATCTTTTTCTCAGGTGCACTGGCATTCATTGTTATTTTTAATCTTACCAATATCAATATTGCGGAGCGAAGCCGTGAGATTGCCACTGTGCAGGTACTCGGTTTTTATCCTAAGGAAACGGAAATCTATGTACTGAAAGAAAATCTGGTGCTTTCTGTAATTGCAAGTATAATAGGTCTGCCACTTGGCAAACTGTTCCATATAACAGTAATGAGTATGGTGAAAATAGACATGATAACATTCAATAATTATGTTTCGCCGCTGAGTTATCTGCTGGCTTTTGTATGTACAGTTCTGTTTGCCGTTATAGTGAATAAATTTATGAAGCGAAGAATTGATAAAATCAACATGACAGAATCACTTAAAGCGGTGGAATAGAAACAACAGGCATTAAAACTGGTAAAAATATTTTTTATAAATCAAATTCAAAAATGGAGGAAGAAAAATGAACCACTACAGCAAAAAAGCAAGTGAACTTCTTGAAGAACTGGATACCGATAAGCAAAACGGTTTAAGCTCTGCGGAAGCTCTTGTACGAAAAGAAAAGTACGGAGAAAACAAACTCCGTGAAAAGAAGCAAAAAACAATGGCACAGCGTTTCCTTGATCAGTTCAAGGATGTTATGATTCTCATTCTTATTGCAGCAGCTATTGTTTCTTTTACTATAGTCTGCGTAGAAAAAAACTGGAAAGAGCTTTTTGAGCCTTCACTCATTGTGATTATCGTTATCCTCAATGCCGTTATGGGCGTATATCAGGAGGGTAAGGCAGAAAAAGCGCTGAATGCACTGAAAAATATGTCCGCACCTCATGCAAGAGTTATCCGTGACGGTGAAGAAAAAATAATTGACTCATATGAACTTGTTCCGGGTGATATTATTCGTCTGGAAGCAGGTGATTTTGTTCCGGCAGATGCAAGACTTCTGCACAGTGCAGGACTGAAATCTGAAGAATCAGCACTGACCGGTGAATCTGTCCCTTCGGAAAAGGATTATCTTTCTGAAGTTGAAGAAGGTGCCGCTCTTGGAGATCGTAATAATATGGTCTATTCCGGCTGTTCCATAACTTACGGTACTGCAACAGCTGTTGTTACAGCCACTGGAATGGACACCGAAATGGGCAAAATAGCAGATCTTCTGGATAATGAAGAAGAAGGGCAAACTCCTCTTCAGCAGAAGCTTGCACAGCTTGGTAAGTATCTTGGCATTCTGGCACTGGCAGCCTGCGGTATTATCTTTGTTGTGGGTCTTGTAAACGGCATACCTGTGCTTGATATCTTCATGACAGCTGTTTCTCTTGCAGTATCGGCAATTCCGGAGGGTCTGCCTGCAATAGTAACCATTGTGCTTTCCATTGGTGTTCAGCGTATGGTTAAGAAAAATGCTCTGATACGAAAACTTCCTGCTGTTGAAACACTGGGCAGTGCATCAGTTATCTGTTCAGATAAGACAGGCACCCTTACTCAGAACCGCATGACTCTGACAAAGGCATATGCCGAGGGATATCCGGAACCTGAAAATATCAGCAGTAATAATACTGAGGGCATAAAGAAACTGCTTATGTACAGTACACTTTGCTGTGATGGGTCGGTAGTGTTTCACGGAGAAGAGCAGCAGCATATCGGTGATCCTACAGAAACTGCTATCGTTCTTGCCGCCCATAAAAACGGTATGCCAAAGGACGAACTGAATAAGAAATATCCCCGCATGGCGGAGATTCCCTTTGACTCTGACCGCAAACTGATGACTACCGTAAATAAAATTAATGGAAAGAACATAGTTATTGTCAAGGGTGCCTTTGATAATATGGTTTCTCGCTGTGTTTCCGGAGATCTGGAAAATGCAAAAAAAATCACTGAGGCAATGAGTGAAAATGCTCTGCGTGTTCTTGCTGTAGCCTATAAGGAAATTGACGCAGTTCCGGAAAATCCTACCTCTGAAGAACTTGAAAACGGACTCACTTTTATGGGACTTGTGGGCATGATAGACCCTCCGAGACCCGAAGCAAAGGAAGCTGTTTCTGTTTGCCGCAAGGCAGGAATCAAGCCTGTTATGATTACCGGTGACCACGTTGTGACTGCATCTGCTATAGCAAAGGAACTTGGCATACTGCTGGAAGGAGATCGTGCCATTACCGGTGCGGAACTGGACGCTATGACTGACAGTGAACTTGATTCACAGGTTGAAAATATCTCTGTATATGCCCGTGTATCCCCTGAAAATAAAATCAGGATCGTCAAGGCATGGCAGCGTAAAGGACAGGTCGTTTCTATGACCGGTGACGGTGTAAATGATTCTCCGGCATTAAAAGCAGCTGACATTGGCTGTGCTATGGGCATTACAGGTACGGATGTGGCAAAGGGCGCTGCTGATATGACACTTACAGATGATAACTTTGCAACTATTGTTGACGCTGTACGGGAAGGAAGAGGCATATATGCCAACATCAAAAAGGTTGTGGGATTCCTGCTTGGCACTAACATCGGTGAAGTTATTACTGTTTTTGTGGCAATGATTTTGTGGCATAAAACACCGCTGCTTTCAATGCAGCTTTTGTGGATCAACCTTGTCACTGATTCTCTGCCTGCAATTGCACTCGGTATGGAGCCAGTTGAATCAGATGTTATGGATCGCAAGCCTAAGCCGAAAAATGAAGGCATCTTTGCAAATGGTCTTGGTATACGTGTTGTGCTGCAGGGTATTATGTTCGGCATTCTGAGCCTTATTGGTTTCAAACTTGGTGAGAGCATGACCGGAACAGTTGAAGGCGGTCAGACACTGACATTTATGGTACTGGCGCTTTCACAGATCGTTCAGGCTTTCAATATGCGTTCCGAGAATTCATTGTTCAGAATCGGACCTTTTTCAAACCATAAGCTGAACTGGGCGGCTCTTGTTTCAGTTCTGCTGGTTGCACTTGTACTTCTCACTCCGCTGAAAACTGCTTTTGGTCTTGTTGCGCTTTCATGGGAACTTTATCTTATTGGCTTAGGACTTATACTTGTTCCTTTAGTTGTAATGGAATTTTTCAAGGCTATCGGCTTAATGAAGAAGCATAAGTAATATATTAAGGCGGTACCGTAAAAAAGCGGTACTGCCTGAAATTAATTTGGAGGTTAATATGAATTTAATAAAAACAGCCGCCGCTGCAATGGCGATTTTATTATGTACGTCCGTTTCAGATCTGAGGATTTTTTCAGAAACAGCTCAGTCAGAACTGCTTGATGTTTCTGAGTTTACAGTTATGGATGAAAATCTTGTATATATTGGAGCATCTTTTTTAAATGATGCCTCCGTACTTTTTGATGAACAGGACAAGGTTCCGGAATCTCCGGATAATACGGAAGTCGGCAAGGAAATATTCGGGCAGACAAATAAAAGTACAAACTGGAAACCAAATCTTCAGCCGGAATACGGTGATGATTCCTTTTATATTGATCTCGGAGCAAATTATGTTATAACCGGAATATGCTATCTTGATACCAACGGAATCAATGACTGGAAGGTTGAGAGCGGTGAACCCTTTAACTGGAATGAGATTCTTTCTTTTTCCACAGATTCATATATGTCATGGCAGGGACGGAAAATTACAGAAGCAAAATCTACCAGATACCTTCGCTTTTCCACTTGCTGCGGTGACAGCGGTATAAGTGAACTTGCAATTTACGGATATAAGGTTTCTGAATTGTCAGAGGAGCAGCGTCTTAAAACATCTGCCAAACCTTCAGATACACCAAAAACCAATCTTACCGCCGGCGGCAGAGTTGGCGTTAACGCCTTTATTGATGATCCCATGACCGCAATTTTTGCAGCAGGAAATGTACGTGAATACCATAATCTCAACTGGCTTATTGATTCTGACGGAAAGATTAAATTTACACAGGCCACATGGGGTGATATGGACAGCTATTATTCTTCAATGAAAGCTCAGAACATCAGAATTATTCCATGTTTCCAGGGCGGAAGCAGTTATATTTACGGCAGTTCGGATTACCCGGAAATTGCTGTCCCGAAGGGTGCTGATACTCTTGATCCGGAAAGCTATGCTCTCCATGCACAGGCATTGTATCAGGTTGCTGCAAGATACGGCAGCAATACGGAGATTGATCCTTCTACGCTGAATGTGGCAGATTCCAAAGAGCCGGCTGTCGGAATGGGTCTGCTCACTGCGCTGGAAAACTGCAACGAACCAAATAAAAACTGGAACGGAAAGTCAGATCACTACACTCCATATGAACTTGCAGCAATGTGTTCAGCCGATTATGACGGCCACGAGGGTACTATACCCAATGCAGGCGTAAAAACTGCTGACCCGAATTTTAAACTTGCAATGGGCGGACTTGTGGGATACTCAACTATGCTTGATTATCTTAGTGAAATGAAGCTGTGGTTTGATTATAACCGTTCAGACGGAAAATTTGCGGTGGATATCATAAACGTTCATATAAGCCCCAATGACTGCAATCCGGAAAGCAGCGATTTTTCTGAGAATATTCAGAAGCTTCAGAACTGGATAAATGAAAATGCTCCGGGAACGGAACTATGGATATCTGAATATGAAGTTCCTATGGGTGACTGTGTGACAGAGGGTACAGATAATCATGAAAATGAAAAATTTCAGCTTGAATATGCCCGCAGAGTGGCAAGAACAAACCTTATCGCACTGAAAAGCGGTGCAGACAGGATTACTAAATTCCAGCTTCGTGATGAAGCAGGCGGTGCTTATTATGATTCCGGAATTGTTACGCAAAAGGGTAAGTGGGATAAGAAAACTGCATGGTATTATGTTTCCTGTATGACATCGGTTCTGGAAAACGCTGATTTTTATGAAGATCTGTCTGCCGATGGAGTTAATATTTATCGTTTTAAGGATCGTATTACAGGAGAATTTGTTGATTGTGTGTGGTCACCCACAAATGAGGACAAAGTTATAAAAGACTTTTCACTTTCTGCCGAAGGAAAGGATTATGTATATCTTACTGAACCGTCACAATATGCAGAAGGAACTACAAATGCACTTGAAATAACCAATGGAAAGATAAGTATTGATGTTACGGAAACGCCTGTTTATGTTACATATTCAGAAAATAAAAAGGCAGTTATAAACGGCAAGGGCTATTATATCAGACCTT
>JBJERG010000120.1:0-1540 GCA_051882155.1 Ruminococcus sp. | reverse complement strand
GGCAACACCGCACAAAGCACGCCTGACGGCTCTGCACGCAATCTGCTTGCATCTTTTCCGCCATATTTCACAAAAAGCCTCGCTGATACACAAAGTATCAGCTGCGTTTTTTGTTTCATCTGACAAAAAAATCTGACTGCGCATCTTGCGCACAGTCTTTGTGCGGTCTTGCCTTATTTCTTCCATGTTGCCGGTGAGAAGAGCAGAAGCATCGGGAACAGTTCCAGTCTTCCGGCAAGCATATCAAAGATCAGTACTATTTTCGAAGGTACAGAGAAAAATGCAAAATTCTGCGAGGGTCCTGCCAGTTCAAGTCCGGGACCTATATTATTCAGCGTTGCTGCAACTGAACTGAAATTTGTGATAAAGTCATGTCCCTCAGCAGAAAGTATAAGCAATGACGCTGAAAAAATAAATATATAAACGATAAGGTAAATATTCAGAGAACGTACAGTTTCATGGGCAACAGCATGACCGTCCATTTTGATTTTCTTTACAAGCTTGGGATGTATCTGTATCCTTATCTCTTTCAGTATAGTTTTAAACATTATGATAAAACGTGATACTTTAATACCGCCGCCTGTACTTCCTGCGCAGGCTCCTACAAACATAAGCATCATCAGAATGGTTCTTGAAAATTCAGGCCATTCGTTGAAATCCGCTGTAGAGAAACCTGTTGTTGTAATAATAGAACCTACAGTAAATGACGCATTCAGTGCAGCTTCACCTGCTGAATCATACATATTGCGTATGTTAAGAGTGATAGCAATGGAAGCAGCGGCAATTATTCCAAGATATACCCATACTTCGGATATACGTACAGCATCTCTCCAGCGTCTGTATATCAGAAGAAAATACGTACTGAAATTCACTCCGAAAAGGATCATAAAGACAGTTATGATGATCTGAACGGCAGGAGAAACACTTGCCATACTGTCATTGAAAAAACCGAATCCTCCGGTTCCTGCTGTTGCAAAGGCTGTATTGACTGCTTCAAAAACAGGCATCTTTGCAATTATCAGACAGAGAAATTCAAGAACTGTCAGTCCGAAGTACATAGCATAGAGAAGAAACGCAGTACTCTTTACACGTGGAACAAGCTTTCCTACCATAGGACCGGGACTTTCAGCCTTCATAAGGTTCATATTTCCAGCGCCGGAAAGAGGTAAAAATGCCATAATAAAGACAAGTACACCCATACCGCCTATCCAGTGGGTGAAGCTTCTCCAGAAAAGACAGCATCTGGGCAATGCCTCCACTGAGGGTATAATACTTGCACCTGTAGTTGTAAAGCCGGAAACAGATTCAAAAACTGCGTCGATAAAGTCAGGAACCGCATCGCACATATACAGCGGCAAAGCACCCAGAAGACTCATTATGATCCAGCTGAGAGATACAATAACATATCCCTCACGTGAATACAGAGTTTTCTTTTTTGGCTTTATCAGAAGGAGAAGAAGCATACCGATAACGAGTGAAATTAAAGAGGTATACAAAAAGGAAAAGGCTGCATTTTCATTGTAGAATATTCCCACAAAAG
>JBJERG010000119.1:0-6686 GCA_051882155.1 Ruminococcus sp. | reverse complement strand
CTTGGAACAACTGCGCCCATTGAAGCCGAAATAACGGAAATATGTACTGATACAAGAAACCTGCCTGCAGGGTGCCTTTTCCTGGCACTGAAGGGTACACATTTTGACGGCCACACATTTGCAAAACGTGCTGTTGAAAGCGGTGCGGCAGCTGTTGTGACTGAATATGAGATCGAAGGCTGTCCATGCCTTGTGGTGGCTGATACAAGACGTGCCCTTCTTCAGATAGCAGCATATTACCGGAGCAAATTTTCTCCTGTGCTTGTTGGCGTTACAGGAAGCGTGGGAAAGACAACATCCAAGGAAATGATAGCTCTTGTGCTTTCATCATCATATAATACCCTTAAAACACAGGGCAATCTCAATAATGAAATAGGACTTCCAAAAACCCTTCTTGAGCTTGATTCAAAGCATGAAGCCGCTGTTATTGAAATGGGTATGTCTGACTTCGGTGAGATACACCGTCTGAGCTGCACAACTCAGCCTACCATCGGCGTTATTACAAATATAGGCTTTTCCCATATAGAAAACCTGAAATCACAGGAAGGCATTCTGAAGGCGAAGCTTGAGATACTTGACGGCATGGCAGAGGATGCTCCTCTTGTTGTAAGCGGAGATGATCCCTTCCTTGCACCGCTTAAGGAAAAGCTTTCACGTCCTGTTTATACATACGGAATAGAAAACGAAAACGCAGATGTACGTGCGGTGGATATTGCTTCTGAGGACGGCAGCATATCCTTCACAGTGCTTGACAAGGGTGAGGAAACCTGCCGTGTTACTCTTCCCTGCGTGGGACTTCACAATGTCCTTGACGCACTGGGAGCATACTGTGTGGGACGTCTTGCAGATATAGAGCCGCAGAAGATAGCGGAAGCACTCAGCAAATACAAAACTGTTGGATTCAGACAGAATATTGAACAGCACGGAACATATACTCTTATTGTGGACTGCTATAATGCAAGCCCCGATTCCATGAAAGCTGCCCTTCATGTTCTGAAGGAGATGAAATCCTCCGGCAGAAAGGCTGCTGTTCTGGGGGATATGCTGGAGCTTGGAGATCTTTCAAGAAAGCTTCACGAGATAGTGGGAGATATGACTCTGGCAAGCGGAGCAGATCAGATATTCTGCTACGGAAAGCAGGCGAAATATATTGCAAAGGCAGCCTCAAAGGGCGGAGCGTCAGTGTTCCATACAGAGGATAAAACGGAGCTTTGCAGTGCGATACGTGCTTACCTCAGACCGGGTGACCTGATTCTTTTCAAAGCAAGCAGAGGAATGCACCTTGAGGACTGCATAAAGGAAATATTCAGACAGGAGGATGAGCAGAATGCCGTTCTGGATTGAGCTTATTGCAGGACTGCTGTCATTTGCAATTGCAGCAGCAAGCGGAAAAATGCTTATACCCTTTCTTCACAAGCTGAAATTCGGTCAGCCAATAAAAGTGGAGTTCGGCCCTAAATGGCACGAGGGCAAACAGGGTACGCCGACAATGGGCGGTATTATGTTTATTCTTTCAAGTGCTGTTGCTGTTTCGGTGGGATACGCAGTATACCGCATGACATCTTCAATAACCCTTGGTGATGAATCCATATTTGCTTCAAAGGCGGCGCTCAGACTGCTGAGCTGCATTGTATTCTGCATTCTTTTTGGAGTTATGGGATTTATTGACGATTTTACAAAGGTTGCCCGCAAGAAAAACGACGGACTTTCACCAATGCAGAAAATCGTTATACAGATAGTGATAGCAGCAGCATGGCTTTTCACAATGCGTTATCTTGGTGATACTGACACAAGAATAGACCTTGAATTTGTAAGTTTTGACTTAGGCTGGTTTTATTATCCTCTTATGATCATTGTTATACTGTATCTTACAAATGCAGTAAATCTTACAGACGGAATCGACGGACTCTGCGGAACCGTAACAATGGTGAATATGCTTCTTTACACAGTTGTATTCGTACTTCTTTCAAATGCGGAAATGACTCTTTTCACCATTAGTATAGCAGGAGGCTGTCTTGGATTTCTTGTGTGGAATTTTCATCCGGCAAAATGCTTTATGGGTGATACAGGCTCAATGTTCCTGGGTGCGGCTGTAACTGCGGCAGGTCTTGTAACACACCGTCATCTTGTGCTTGTTATGCTGGCACTTGTTTATATTATAGAAGCTCTGTCTGTGGTTATTCAGGTATCATATTTCAAGTATACAAAGAAGAAATACGGCGAAGGCAGAAGAATTTTCAAAATGACTCCTATACATCATCATTTTGAAATGAGCGGCTTCAGTGAATATAAGATCGTAATTACGTTTTCACTTTTCAGTCTGATTATAGGAATACTTGGCGTTCTGCTGGTGCTTTTCCGATAAATCGCTGAAAAATAAGGAGGTTTCATATGGCTCTTGCCACAGGAAAAAAGAAGGAACGTCTGAGCCTCAGATTTCCCTTTGTTCAGAAGGGTATGCGTTATGGTGAGGTAGATGTACCTTTCTTTCTGACAGTTCTTGCTCTTCTTGTTATGGGCATAATAATGATGTTCTCCGCAAGCTACGCATGGGCAATAGCCGAAGGATATGACGGAACATATTATGCCGAGGAACAGATAAAATCCGGTGTAATAGGTCTTGGACTGATGTATGTTCTGTCAATCGTGGATTACCGTATCTACCGAACGCCTTTTATTGCTATAGGCAGCTATGTAGTACCGGTGATTCTGCTTATCATTGTACTGATTGCCGGTACAAGTGCGGGCGGTGCCCAGAGATGGCTTGTTATCGGCAGCTTCAACTTTCAGCCCTCAGAGCTGATGAAGATCGGTCTTGTTATATTCTTTTCATATCTGATTGAAATGAATTACGGTCAGATGCACAAATTCCGTACAGGAATACTGCCCTATCTGGTGGCGCTGGGAATAGTTGCATTCCTTCTGATGCTGGAGCCTCATCTTTCATGTACCATTCTGATAGGTCTTATCGGTATGACCCTTATCTGGGTAGGAGGTGCCAAGCCACGTCATTTTCTCATTCTGATTCTTGTGGGAGCTGCTGCGGTGCTGGCGATAGTGCTGTTCCTTTCCGTTTTTGAAGGCTATGACTATATTCAGGTAAGACTTCAGTCATGGCTGGATCCCTTCTCTGACAGTCAGGGCGGAACATGGCAGACCTGTCAGTCCCTTATTGCAATTGGTTCGGGTGGACTTTTCGGACTGGGACTTGGTGAATCAAGACAGAAATTCCTGTATCTTCCCGAAACAAAGAATGACTTCGTATTTTCAATCGTATGTGAAGAGCTTGGCTTTGTAGGCGCTCTTACAGTGGTGCTGCTTTTTGCGCTTCTGGTATTCAGAGGTTTCCGTATAGCTTCACAGGCAACAGATAAGTTCGGTATGCTCCTTGCAGTAGGCTTTACAATGCACATCGGACTTCAGGCTTTTCTGAATATAGCCGTTGTAAGCAATCTTGTGCCTAATACAGGTATCAGCCTGCCCTTCTTCAGCTACGGCGGAACAGCACTGATCCTTCAGCTGGCGGAAATGGGAGTGGTAATGAATATTTCACGAACGAGATATAAATCGCCTGCCTATACGTCAGGGCGAAAAAAGAAAAATGAAGCAGAAGCAGCAGAAGCATAACCGATTAGGAGGACATAGATGAAAGTATTATTAGCAGGCGGCGGTACAGGCGGACATATAAATCCGGCTCTGGCAATTGCTTCGATCATTCAGGCACATGATCCTGATGCGGAGTTCCTTTTTGCAGGAACGCCTGACGGAATGGAAGCCCGTCTTGTGCCTCAGTCCGGATATCAGCTCACAACAATCGAGGTTGCAGGATTCCAGAGAAAAATATCATTTCAGAATATAAAGAGAAACGCTAAGGCTGTATATTATCTTGCCAAATCCGGAAAACGTGCAAGACAGATAGTGGAAGATTTTGAGCCTGATATTGCGATAGGTACAGGCGGATATGTGTCCGGACCTGTTATACGCATGGCAGCTAAAATGGGTGTTCCCTGTGCCATACATGAGCAGAATGCCTTTCCGGGAATAACAAACAAGATGCTTTCCCAGAAAGTTGACCATGTAATGCTTACAGTCAAGGAAGCTCTTGAATATATGGAATTTGACTGTCCCTATACAATTACAGGTCTTCCGGTGCGAACTGGCATTTCTCTTAAATCAAAGGAAGATGCCCGCAGAGAGCTTGGATTTGATGACAGTATGTGCATTCTCTCCTTCGGCGGAAGCCTTGGTGCAGGCTGCATAAACGAGGTCATGGATAATATGATCCGGTGGACAGTCAGCAAGGGTCTGAAGATAAATCATATACACGGATACGGCGGCATGGGACGGGATACATTCCCGCAGTCCATGGCGGCTGCCGGCATTCCCATGCGCAGCAAGCGGCTGAGAATTACGGAGTACATAAACGATATGGACACCTGCCTTGCAGCTGCTGATCTTGTGATCTGCCGTGCAGGCGCAAGCACTCTTGCAGAGCTTGAAGCAGCCGGCAAAGCGTCTATCCTTATTCCGTCGCCTATTGTAGCAGGAAATCATCAGTTCCATAATGCAAACGTTCTTGGCAAGGCAGGTGCAGCTATAGTAATTGAACAGAAGAATGTCAGCATAGAAGGTATGCTCCGTCATGTTAAAAAGCTTTATGATGAACCTCAGAGGCTTGCTCAGATGTCGGCAAAGGCAGCTTCCTTACAGATCAAGGATACACCGGACAGAATATGGGAGGTAGCAGAGAGCCTTTACAAAATGAGCATAGAGCGAAACGCTGCAAAGAATGCACCTTCCGAACCTGCCAAAGAAAAGGAAAAGCTTACATTCAAAAGCGCTGTCACAAAGGCAAAGGAAGGCGTAATGTCCTGCGTTCCGAAATTTTTGCCGGATAAGGAAACTGAACAGTCTGAGGAACAGGAAACAAAAAAAGAAAAGGGCAGCGAATAATCACAAAATATAAGGCTTCTGCATAGCATGGAAAAAACAAGAGGTGATGCAGATGCAGAAGCTCGTGATCAGAGGCGGAACTGCACTTGATGGTGAGATATCTCTTCTGGGTGCAAAAAACAGCGCTTTGCCGCTGCTGGCAGCGTCAATATTATGCAAAGGTGAAACGGTTTTTGAAAACTGCCCGAGGCTTACAGATGTGTTTTCAGCCTGCAGGATACTAACCCATATCGGCTGCCGATGTACCGTGAAGGAACATACTGTTTCAGTATGCACAGACAGCATAGGTTTAAGCGAAATACCGGAAACGCTTATGCAGGAAATGCGGTCATCCATAGTTTTTCTTGGTGCGCTTCTGGGAAGGACCGGTTCCTGTCAGGTTTATTATCCCGGAGGATGTGAGCTTGGACCAAGACCCATTGATCTTCATCTTGATGCACTTAAACGCATGGGTGCGCATATCAGACGGCATGAAGGCAGGCTTGACTGCAGTGCTCCGGAAGGACTCTGCGGCTGCTGCATTCATCTTAAATTTCCCTCCGTGGGCGCTACGGAGAATATTATGCTGGCAGCAGTTCTTGCTAAAGGCGAAACAGTTATCTGTAATGCGGCACGGGAGCCGGAAATATGCGATCTTGCAGATTTTCTGAGAAAATGCGGCGCTCTTATAAAGGGTGACGGAGAAAGCACTCTCCGCATAAAAGGCACAAAAGAGCTTCATGGATGCCTTCACAGAATAATGCCTGACCGTATAGCAGGTGTTACCTATTTATCCGCAGGTGCGATAACAGGCGGAACACTTAAACTCAGCGGTGTGAAAAATGCACATATGGAAAATGTTCTGCCGGTTCTTGAACAGGCAGGCTGCCGTATTGACAGATCAGAGGATTTCATTTATCTGAGAGGACCGAAAAGACTGAGATCCGTTTCAAGGCTCAGGACTATGCCCCATCCGGGTTTCCCGACAGATGTTCAGGCAATCATAATGTCCCTTATGACCCTTGCCGACGGGCTGACGGTGTTTGAGGAAAATATCTTTGAAAGCCGGTATCGTCATGTTGACGGACTTATTCAGATGGGTGCGGAGATATGTGTTTCCGGACGAACTGCAGTGGTCAGCGGTGTTAAGAAGCTTTACGGCGCTCATGTTGCTGCCACAGATCTTCGTGGCGGAGCTGCTCTTGTGATCGCAGGACTTGCGGCAGAAGGCATAACCGAGATCAGACAGATTCACCACATTGACCGAGGATATGAAGAAATAGAAAATGTCCTGAAAGGCGCAGGAGCAGATATCAGGCGCATTTCACAGTGAAAAAAATAAGAACACATCCGCATATGGTGCGGCGTTTGCGGATGTGTCCTTAATGACGATAATTAAGGAGGACGGCTATGGCAATGCACGATGTGGAAAAGACGACTATCCGTACAGGCTATCAGAATGCCAAAAGAATGCGGAGGCGCAGACGTCTTATGCCTGTATATATATTTACAGTGCTGCTGCTGACTGCCTGTCTTGGAGTATCACTTTCTATGACGGTGTTTTTTAATGTTACATCAATAAAAGTGACCGGAACGGCTCCGCAGTATTCAGCGGCTGAAATAGCTAAGGCAAGCGGTGCAAGCAGAGGAGATAATCTGCTCAGACTTGATTCTAAAAAGCTTGGGAAGGAAATCGAATCGGAACTTATATATATTGAATCTGCTGATGTATCAAAAAAGTATCCTGATGCCAT
>JBJERG010000118.1:0-1553 GCA_051882155.1 Ruminococcus sp. | reverse complement strand
TTCAAAAGCAGGTACTATTACAGCAAAAGTTTCCTCCTTTATTTTTGCACATACTCTATGTACGCAGAGATTCATAAGGATGCTTTCCAAACATATTTCAAGATTTATTGAACCAATTTTCCCGGGGTAATAAGTCAGCAAAAGAAGATAGCCTGACCTGCTCTCATTTTTGTATCTTTCAATAATCTCCGAAGCTTTTACTATAAAGCCACGACTGTTAAGCATACCTGTTACAGGATCTGTTTCTGAGTTTTTTTCTATTTGCTGACTTAAATATCTGGCGTATAATTTTTTTTGCAGCATTTTTATACCATTTGATACAGAATCACACCAGCTTGCATAATATTCATCAATAAATATCCGGCGGCAGTCCGCATATATGGAAGAAATATAACCAAAAATCTGCCCTGAACAATGCAGTGATGTCACAACGATTATGTGAGGTTCATGATCTCTGTTCAGCATAGGCAGTATATCATTAGTTTTAAATGTATAATGTGCCTCTTCATTATCACCGAATCTTTTTGAAAGCAGGAGATACATATCATCTGAATAACCATACTGTCTGTAATTATCAGGATTATCCGGTTCTCCCTGCCAGTCACTGCACAGGCATATGTCCATTCCTTCCATATCTCCCAGTATATGACCGACCTCATCTATATTCTCTGACAATTCGGCTAATGTGGAATTATCTGACATACGATGGATAAAATCAGTTGGAAGAAACTGACGTTTTTCCCTGTTCCGCTCAATCATATCCATAAGATGAGGTTCCATTGGAAGATTTTCACAGCATCCGCAGCTTCTGCCTAAGCGCACATACTGTCTGCAAACATTCTGCTCCGCCTTCTGATTTGTTATCATTTCATATAAACGGCATACCGCATCTGCACCAAACTGTCCGTCACGTCCTGCTATAGTTGTAACAGTGGGACAGCATAATACAGAATCCCAGCCTCCGTCAAAGCCTGTTACCTTAATATCATCCGGTACATTTATTCCGTTTGCAGAAAGAACCTCTATCAGAGATACAGCCATTACATCATTGCAGCAGATAACTGCATCCGGCGATTCGATACGCCCTTCTATAATGTCAATGCCAAGCTGCTGAGGAACATTTTTCCAGAAATACCCGTAAATAATATCACTTTCATACACCTCTATCCCAGAATCACTGCAGGCTTCAGTAAATCCTCTGAGTCTTTCAAGAGATGACTTATGACCGGGAACTCCTGCAAGACAATAAAGTTTTCTGCAGCCATGCTCCTCAATCATATGCCTGGTTATGGCGTACATACCGCTGAACTCCTCAGCCTCCATAGAATCTGCGTTATTTGTTTCTCCGCCAAGGACAAGACATGGAGTCGAGGTCATTACGGCATAATCAAATATTTTCCTGAGAATATCCTGTGCGTGAAAACGCTCTGCTGCAATTATAATTCCGTCAAGCTTCTGAGTACAGATGAGTGTATAGATATTTTCAAGTCCTGATATATAGTTATCATAGCGCAGTTCACGGATAGAATTAAACACGCCTGTATATAGATCGG
>JBJERG010000117.1:0-6754 GCA_051882155.1 Ruminococcus sp. | reverse complement strand
GAAGACCGTTGATAATGTGAAGACACACTCTTATGCCATGTTTTTTAAGTCTGGCAGTACATTCACGCAACAGACGTCTTTCGCAGCAAAGGTTCATTTTCCTTGCTGTTTCTTCATGTATTGTCTGAAGACCAAGTTCAACAGTGAGATGTGTTTTTTCTGACAGTTCTTTAAGGTATAATAATATATCATCGGAGATGCAGTCAGCACGTGTTGCAATTGAAATTCCGGCAACATCAGGATATGCAAGAGCTTCTTCATATATTTTTCTGAGCTTGTCAACCGGAGCATACGTATTAGTGTTTGCCTGGAAATATGCAATTATTCGTGAATGCGGATGTTTTAAACAGATCCGAATTTTTTCTGCGGCAAGCTGCTCTGTGACAGAGCCTTTTCCTGTAAAATATCCGCTTCCTTCGCTGCAGAAAAGACAGCCTCTTGTACTAAGTGTACCGTCTTTATTCGGACATGAAAAGCCGCAGTCAATGACGGCTTTTACGACACGTTCTCCGAATATTTTTTTATAGTAATTATGAAGCGCATAATATCGCTGATTTCCGTATACAGGGTGCATATGTACCTCCAATATAAAAGCCGGCAGCAGGAGAGATACTGTCGGCTTTGGATATATGTAAAACACTGTATTAAGCAGTGTCTGTTTTTGGTCCGTTTCATTTTAGGGAAACGGTAAAACTCAGTTGAAACCAACTATTGCTGCTTTAAACTGTTTACATTATATCCGTGCCATGTGTATTCCTTGTGACAGTGTTCTGCAATTAACTTGAAAACTTTGAGAAAGTATTTTTACTGATTATACCATATTTTTTTGTTTACTTCAAGTTATATATGAGCAATATCAGAACAAATCCTGTATTTACATATGAATTGACACAAAGCAATAAAAAAATTTAATGCAGGGTGTCTTTCAGTGAAAAAATTACTTGAAAAATAAAAAGGTATATGTTATAATAAATATTGAAATGCCATATTAAAAGTGAGGTATATTAATGAAAATTCAGGCTTGTGACGTAAAATATTCTTCTGAAGCACAAGAGGTGTGCAAATATGTTAAAATGTGCAGCCGGAACGGAGCTTTGGCTTATGTGCATAGTTTTGGCTGTCAGCTTAATGTGTCAGACGGTGAGAAAATAAAAGGGATTCTTTCTGCTCTGGGTTTTTCATTTACTGAAGACTATAAAAAAGCTGATCTCATTCTGCTCAATACCTGTGCTGTACGTGAAAGTGCAGAGGATACAGTTTACGGTACGCTTGGAAATATGAAAAAATATAAAAAAGAAAACCCGGGTGTGATAATAATTCTCTGTGGATGTATGGCTTCAGAGCCTGCAACAATTGAAAAGGTTAAAAGCCATTATTCTTTTGTAGATATTCTTTTCGGAACATCTGCACTCAGTCAGCTTCCGAAGCTTCTGCTTGAGCATTATGAAGGAAAAAAGCTTGCCTATGATACAGCAGAATACAAAGAAGAATTCGGTGCAGAGGACCAGATAAGAGAAAGCAGTTTTAAGGCGTCGGTTCCGATTATGTTTGGATGCAACAATTTCTGTACATACTGTATAGTGCCTTATGTAAGAGGAAGAGAGAGAAGCCGCAGTGCAGAGGTTATCATAAAAGAGGTTGAAGAGCTTGCTGCGAAGGGATATAAGGAAATAATGCTCCTTGGTCAGAATGTAAATTCTTATGGCAAGGATCTTCCTGACGGAATGACCTTTGCACAGCTCCTCAGAAGGCTTAATGATATAGAGGGCGATTTCTGGATCCGCTTCATGTCTTCGCATCCTAAGGATGCTGGAACTGACCTTCTGGACGCTGTTCTTGAATGCGAAAAGGTGGGAAAGCATCTTCATTTACCGGTTCAATGCGGAAGCAATTCTGTCCTCAGACGCATGAACCGTCACTATACCGCTGAAAAATATCTGGAAACAGTAAAATATCTTCGTGAAAGAAGTAAGGACTTTGCTATGTCCAGTGATATTATGGTAGGGTTCCCGAATGAAACAGAAGAAGAATTTGAGGATACTCTGAAACTTATTGAAAAGGTTAAATATGATAATATATTCACATTTATCTATTCAAAAAGGAGCGGTACCAAAGCTGCTGAGATGGAGGATGCTGTTACAGACGCTGAAAAGCGTGTGCGAATGGAAAGACTGTTAAAGCTTCAGCGAGAAGTAGCCACAGAAAATTATAAGAGATTTATAGGAAGGACAGTTCGTGTTCTTGTTGAAGGTGAAAGCAAACAGGGTGAAGGCTGGCTCTTTGGCAAGAGCAGTGAATATACAATAGTCGAATTTAAAGGTGATTGCTCTCTTATCGGGACTTTTGCTGATGTCAGGATCACAGATTCCCGGAACTGGGCAGTGAGCGGAGAACTTGTTTGAGGAGGTACAAAAATGACAGTAGATGAAGCAGTTCGCAATCTCGGAAAAGCTATTCAGGCCGACCTGCGCTACAAGCGTTATGTAGAAGCAAAAAAGGCAAATGATGAAAATGAAGAGTTGCAGAATCAGATAAATGACTTTCAGCTGGAAAAAATGAACTATCAGCGTGAATCAAAAAAAGCAGAGCCGGATAATGAAAAACTGAAAAAGTGGGAAGAAAAGCTTGAAGAAAAGTTTGAAGCGATCATTGCAACAGAGGGAATGAAGGAATTCCAGGCTGCAAAACTGGAGCTTGATGCAATGATGCGTAAGATAGACGCTATCATTTCACTTAGCCTTAGCGGTGAGGATCCGGAAACTTGTCATACTGCCATAGAGAAGTGCAGCGGAAACTGTTCAGATTGCAGCTCTGGCTGCCACTGATTTTTCTCAGTAAGGAGAAAATGATTTATGGTGATTGATAAAGAAAAATTATCTCCGATGATGCGTCAGTATGTTTCAGTAAAGGAAGCAAATCCGGACTGCATATTGTTTTATCGTCTGGGCGACTTTTATGAAATGTTTTTTGACGATGCAGTTGAAATGGCAAGAGTGCTGGAACTTACCCTTACAGGAAGGGACTGCGGTCTGCCTGAACGTGCGCCTATGTGCGGTGTTCCTTATCACAGTGTTGATATTTATCTGAAAAGACTTGTGGAAAAGGGTTATAAGGTCGCAATCTGTGAGCAGCTGACTGATCCGTCTGCGGCAAAAGGTCTGGTTGAACGAGGAATTGTCAGGATAGTAACACCCGGTACGCTTATAGAAAGCAGTATGCTTGAAGACAGCTCAAATAATTACATTGGATGTATATATACAGATGAAGAAGGTACGGCGGGACTTTGTTTTGCAGATCTGTCAACAGGTGAGATGCAGGCTATGCAGCCGGTGACATCAATGCAGGAAGAGAAGATAATTGACGCACTGTCGAGATTATCGCCCTCTGAAATTCTTTTATCCGAAAATGCTGCAAAGCTTAATTCTGTGATGAATTTCATAAAAGTAAAGCTTCAATGTACAGTGACTATACGTGAAAATCACTGCTTTTCTATTGAAGAAAACGGTGGTTTTGTCTGTGAACAGTTTGGAGTTTCTTCTTCTGAAATGCTGGGACTTACACCGGATGGTGCGGATTTCTGTGCAGTATGTGCAGTATTTGACTATATCCGGGAAACTCAGAAGAATAATACAGGAAGATTTATTTCAATAGAAATATGCGACTCACAGTCTTATCTTGGGCTGGATCTGAATGCAAGGCGTAATCTTGAACTTACTGAAACCATAAGAGGAAAGGAAAAGAAGGGTTCTCTTTTCTGGCTGATAAACTCTGCAAAGACATCTATGGGCAGGAGAATGCTTAAAAACTGGATAGAGCAGCCTCTCGTTAATCCGGTGAAGATAATGTCACGTCATGAAGCAGTCGGAGCACTTATGAAAAAAAGCGTATCACTTTCAGAGCTTCGGGATATGCTTGACAGCGTCTATGACCTGGAACGCCTTATGACACGTGTGCTGTATAAAACTGCATCTCCACGGGATCTCAAATCACTTGCAGCTACTGCAAGGCAGCTTCCGGCAATAAAAAATGAACTCAAAAAGTTTGAAGAAATCAAACTCTTGTCAGCTCTTGACAGACAGATATCTCCGCTTGACCCTATTGCCGAACTGATCGATCGTTCGATAATTGATAATCCTCCTGTTACAGTAAAGGAAGGAGGAGTAATTGCGGAAGGGTTTAATCAGGAGCTTGATCGTCTTCGAAAGATAATGGACGGAGGAAATGAGATCCTCGATGAAATTCTTCAGAAAGAGAAAAATAATACGGGCATCAAAAATCTCAAGATAGGCTTTAATCGTGTATTCGGATATTATATAGAAGTTACACGCTCCTATTATGACATGATTCCCGATTATTATGTCCGAAAGCAGACTCTTGCAAACTGCGAGCGCTTTATAACTGATGAACTTAAAAAGGCAGAGAATGATATTTTAGGTGCCAAGGATAAGGCGCTGAGGCTAGAGGAGGCTATATATTCTGAAGTAAGAGAAACCCTTGCTGCTGAACTTAAAAGTGTACAGGAAACAGCCGGCGCAGTTGCACAGCTGGATGTACTTTGTTCTTTTGCCAGTGTTTCTATTGAAAATCAGTATGTCAGACCGGAGATAGCCCTTGACGGTGTAATACAGATAAGAAACGGACGTCATCCTGTAGTAGAAAAAATGCTGAATGACGAGATGTTTGTTCCGAATGACACATATCTCGACTTGAAAGACAATCGCATGATGCTCATTACAGGACCTAATATGTCCGGTAAATCAACATATATGCGTCAGGTTGCTCTTATAACGCTCATGGCGCAGATCGGCTGTTTTGTTCCTGCTGAATATGCAAAAATATCTGTTGTGGATAAGATTTTTACACGAGTGGGAGCGTCAGATGACCTGACGTCAGGACAGAGTACATTTATGGTTGAAATGAGCGAGGTATCTGACATACTCAAATATGCAACCAAAAACAGTCTTGTTATCCTTGATGAGGTAGGAAGAGGAACATCTACTTTTGATGGAGTAAGCATTGCAAGAGCTGTTGCTGAATACATCAGCAGCAAGAAGATAGGCTGCAAAACAATGTTTGCAACACACTATCATGAGCTGATAGAGCTGGAAAATGTTATACCCGGCGTAAAAAATTACAGCATTGCCGTAAAGAAACACGGCGATTCGATACGCTTTCTCAGAAAAATAGTTCCCGGCGGAGTGGATGACAGCTATGGAATAGAGGTTGCAAAGCTTGCGGGTCTTCCTGACCAGGTAGTGCGCAGGGCAAGAAAAATTCTTACAGATATGGAAATAAATGCAGCAAAGGACAGACAGTCGTCCGGCGATGAAAGCGGGCAGATCAGTTTTTCTGATTTAAAACGTGAGCAGGCAATTAATATGCTTCGTAAAACAAATCCGGATGAGCTTTCTGACATTGAATGCAGAGAGCTGCTTGAAGATGTTCTTCTGATGCTTCGTGAATCCTGAAATATGAAAAAGGAGGTGTGCTGTTTTGCCCCACATATCTGTGCTTAGTAAGGAAATATCAGAATTGATCGCAGCTGGTGAGGTTATTGAACGGCCTGCCTCTGTAATCAAAGAGGTTATAGAAAATTCAGTTGACGCAGGCGCAAAGCATATCACTGTTGAAATTAAGCGTGGAGGTACGACCTTCATGCGAATTACTGATGATGGCTGCGGTATGCAGCAGGAAGATGTGCCTACCGCTTTTTTGCGTCATGCAACGAGTAAGATAAGTAAAAAGGTTGATCTTGATAATATATATACTCTCGGATTCCGGGGAGAAGCCCTTGCATCCATTGCAGCTGTTGCAAAGGTAAGCCTTCTGACAAAACGCAGAGAAGATGATTACGGAACACGTTATGATATCAGCGGAAGTGTTCCTGACGGTGAACCGGAGCAGACCGGATGTCCCGACGGAACTACCATTATTATAAGAGATATATTTTACAATGTCCCGGTTCGTCAGCGCTTTATGAAAAAGGACGTATCTGAAGCGAATGCAGTAAGCCAGATTGTACAGAAAATTGCACTTTCTCACCCTGATATAGCCTTTCAGATGATAAGAGATAACCGGCTTGAATTCTGCACTGACGGAAGCGGTGATTTGTATGCCGCCATATATGCGATATATGGCAGGGAATTTGCACATGATATGGTTCCGGTGGAATTTGACGACGGTTATATAAGTGTTTCCGGGTATACCTGCAAGCCTCTCTATGCCAAATCAAGCCGTTCCTTCCAGAATTTTTTCATTAACGGAAGATATGTCAGGTCACGAACCTGCAGTGTGGCTGTAGAGAGTGCATATGAAAGTCTTATTATGACCGGAAAATTTCCGTCATGTGTGCTGATGCTTTCTGTAAATGCTTCTGATATTGATGTAAATGTTCATCCTACAAAAGCAGAGGTCCGTTTTACCAATGAAAAAAATGTTGCTGACGGGTTGTACTTTGGCATCAAGAATGCACTTATGCAGAGCGGTCTTATTTATGAATTTCACATTAAACAGCCAAAACCTGTTACAGACTGGACTGCTCCTGTGCCTGAAGAACCTGTATATGAGCAGAAATCCTTATCGGATATATATAATCCTGTAAGAGAACATTCTGATGAATATGCATCTTTTGAATCAATTGCTTCTGACAACAACGGCACTTATTGCGATAATAATTTCGTTTCAGGAGAAGAATTGTTCGAAAAAACTGAAGAGAACAAAAGAGGATCTCTTTCTCAGGGGGAAGAAGTGATTG
>JBJERG010000116.1:0-6760 GCA_051882155.1 Ruminococcus sp. | reverse complement strand
AAAACGATACCATGAATTGAGAAAAACTCATTTAAGCGATGAAGCAGTCAGAAAAGAGATAGATGATATAAGAGATTATCTTGGTATGGCTGCTGAGAGAAATTTTAAGGTTTGGGGATATACCTTTGAAACGGAGTATGATATGACTGCCCGTGACGGACGTCCCATATCCTCTTATGACGAGGCAATTGAACAATATAAAAAGCGTCTTATCGGAAGAATGAGATGGCTTGACAAACATATTGACAGCCTTTATATGTATTGTCATGAATCGGTTAATAAGGATCTGCTTTGATAGTATACCGAATTTTATAAGAAAGGAGCTGGATAAATAAATCTTGAAAAAATTTCTGATTATCGTTATGGCTGTTGTTTTTGCTCTGGCACTTTATAAAACCTTTTATTACAGGCTGGATTTTTTCAGAGAATCTGATACGGAAAATGTGCTTGTCACTGCAAAAGCAGAGGGAGAAAACATTTTTCTGACAAGCGAAAAAGGAAAACAGATAATCGACATAAAGGGTGTACAGATAAGCGGCTCACTGCCGGGACATTATCCGAAAGAAAATTATGCTGATAAAAAAACCTATAAAAGATGGTTTGAGCAGATTCATGACATGGGTGCAAATACTATCAGTGTGTGCAGTATTATGCCTTCTGTCTTTTATGACGCAGTTTATGAATATAACATTAAAAACAGAGAGCCTCTTTATGTTTTTCAGGGAATCAGTGTAGATGACTATGCACAGAATTCCGGCAGTGACGCATATTCTCCGCTGTTTTATGACAAATTTGCTGATGACTGTATGGACGCAGTAGATATCATTCACGGAAAAAAAGGATACAGTCTTGAGTCGGGTTCCTCGGGAGCTTCGGGATTTTATCGCAGGGACATTTCCAGGTGGGTTATCGGATTTATTCTCGGTACGGAATGGAATCCGGACACTGTGGCATACACTGACCACATTCAGAAAGATAATGCCTTTAAGGGCAGTTACCTTTACACTGCCGATAACGCTTCGCCCTTCGAAGCAATGCTTGCGGATACAGGCAATACAATTATAGGCTATGAAACAAGTAAATACGGCGTTCAGCGTCCCATATCCTTTTATAACAGCAGACTCACCGACCCATTTATTTATCAGAGTGAGGAAGCTGAATTATATAATAAATACGTTCAGATAGACATGGAACATATAATAGCTGATAAAAATTTTAAAGCCGGACTGTTTGCAGCTTATGCCGTTTATCCGAACAGTACGGAACTTCTTGGCTTTGAAAAGCATCCTGAGAAGCTTCTTCCTGAAAATAAAAAGCTTCCGGCTGGTACTGATACCGGTGATTTATATGAATTGTACCTGGCTCTGTTAAAGGCTCATCATTCAGTACCGGTGGTAGTTTCAGAATTCGGCGCATCTGCCGCAAGAGGCAGTATCCGGGAAGATGAGAATGGTGAAATCAAACCTGTTACAGAGCAGACCCAGGGAGAAATTATTGCAGACTGCTATAATGATATAAAACAGACCGGCTGTGCGGGAGGAATAATCTGTCAGTGGCAGGATGAATGGTACAAACGCAGCTGGAACACTCAGGCGTATGAAGATACCTTTTCTTCACTGAACTGGAACGACTGTCAGACTGACTCAAAAAATTACGGTCTTATGACATTTGACCCCGGTGACAAGGAAAGCGTCTGCATTACAGACGGTGATACATCTGAATGGAATAACGACCCGCCTGTTTCAGCAGATACAGAGGGTACAGAGCTTTATATGAAATATGATGAGAAGTATATCTATCTGAGAGTTAAGAGGAAGAATTTCGATTATAATAATGAAAGGATATACATTCCCATTGATGTAACTCCGCTTTCCGGAAGCAATTATGCAGAAAACCGTGATCTGAAGTTTGAAAAAGCAGCGGATTTTCTTATTATTATTGACGGAAAAGAAAACAGCCGCATACTGGTTCAGGAATATTTCAATCCCTTTCCCATTGTATTCGGCGAAGTATATGACAAGAAGAATCCCTTTTATCATATTCCTGAAAAAGATTCGCCTTTATTTGAGAAAATATATATGCCCCTTTCAGCTGAACCGGAAAGATCATGCACAAAACAAGGCGTATCATTTGCATACAAAAAATATGAAACCGGTAAGCTGATATACGGCAGCGGTGACCCTGAAAGTCCCTGCTATAATTCTGCATCAGACTTTATTTTCAGCGGTGATGATACGGAAATCAGAATCCCTTGGCTTCTGCTTAATTTTTCTGACCCTTCCCAGATGAAAATACATGACGACTATTATAAAAATTTCGGAATCGAAAATTTGTCGGTAAAGAGTATTTGTATCGGAGTCGGAAGTTCTCTGTCAGAAAAACCCCTAATTTCAATGCCGGAAGTAAAAATAAATGGCTGGTATGAAAATACAAGTTACCATGAAAGGCTCAGAGAAGCATATTATGCTGTACAAAAAATCTGGACTGCGCCACAGATAATGGAGGAATGAAGGTGAATAGGTTTTTATTCGATCCTGAGCTTATCTTTTTGTTTTATATTGCAGGCTGCATATCAGTTCTTGTTTTTGGTGTATTGTATGTGATCTTAAACAGATTCAATAAATGGTGCAGTGCACTTATTCAGCCTCATATAAAAAGAAATATAGAAAAACAGATGAATCTGATACTCTCAAAAGGAACTCCAGGCAAAAGATACTTCTGCTTTTTGCGGAAAAGACTTCTGAGTCTGCGCTATATGAAGAATTTTATCGAGGCTTTAACGGAAACGCAAAAAAAGTATACCAACGAGGAATTTGATAAATTCCGCAGCTGTTTGCAGAATGTTTTTGAACATCTCATACGCTCCTATAAAAAGAAAGATGATATCGGGCGCGGCTATCTTGCCTATGCCATTGAGAAAATCGGTTTTACAGAAAAAAGTATTGAAAACAGCAGCATTGCCCTGTTCCTTATAAATCTTACGGGTGAGAAAAATGTTTATCTCCGGGAAAATTCTTTAAAAGCATTGTGTTCAAACGGCTGTGTTCATTTGATACTGCTGGCATGGAGAAAAATGGAGAACACACAAAATTGCCATGACTCCAGACTTCTTGTGAATTTACTTCTGATGTTCAAAGGCAGCAGAGATGAGCTTGCATGGGTTCTGTGGCGGCGCAGAAAAGAATTCAGTCCTTCTCTTGTTCTTCCTGTGATGAAATATATAAGATTATCCTCCGGCAGCTTCAGAGAAGAATTTTGCAGCATATTGAAAGATAAAAATGAAAACAGTAAGCTCAGACTTGAAGCTGTACGTTATTTCAGAAAATACCCCTATGAGCCGGCGAGAGAGATGCTTTATGAATTGCTTTCGGAGGAAAACACTTCTGAGTGGGAATATTCCGCCCTTTCAGCAAGTACGCTTTCTGCATATCCCGGAGATGAAACAATATATTGGCTCAAAAAAATGATATATTCCTCAAACTGGTATGTCAGCCTGAATTCTGCAAAATCACTTGCAGCGATACTTAAAGTTTCTGCAGAGGCTCTTTCTGAAATATGCTCCGGTAACTGCCCGGCAGCAAAGGAGATATTTGAATATGTTGTACAGCACAGCAGAATACAGGTTCAGCTGTTGTAATGAACGGACAGAGCGGAGGAAAATATGATTAAGATAATTTTGCTGATCTACTCTTTTGTGGAAAACTTCTTTTTGGTATACCTGACTGTATATGCAGCGTTTTTGTTTTTTTCAGTTATTACCGGTACGCTGAAACTTTATAATGAAAAAAGGAAACGTATATATGAAAACAAAATTCATCATGAATGCTGCGTTCCGGTTTCTGTTATCGTTCCGGCATACAATGAGGAACTCACAGTGCTGGATACGGTCAGATCCCTTTTATGCCTTGACTATAAGCGGTATGAAATAATTGTTGTAGATGACGGTTCTTGTGATAAAACAGCTGAAGTGCTGGTGAATGCTTTCAATATGACGGAAATAAAACGTCCTGTGATCAGGAAAATAGGGTGTAGAAATGAACGCAGAATATATGAGGTAAATATTAACGGTATTCAGATAACTTTGGTAGTCAAGGAAAAGGGCGGCAAAGCAGATGCACTTAATATGGGCATAAATATATCGGAATTTCCATATGTTATATGTATGGACGCAGACAGCGTTTTACAGAAGGATTCTGTAAAGCAAATTGTTTCTCCTGTTCTTGCGGACGAATCGGTGGTGGCTGTCGGCGGACTTGTACGTATCTCAAATGGAGTCTTACTCAAAAACGGAGAGGTCATTGATTATAATATGCCCTGGAATCCTGTTGTGGGAATGCAGATACTTGAATACGACCGGTCATTTATGGCGTCGAGAATTTTCCTTGACAGGTTTAACGGAAATCTTATAATATCAGGCGCTTTCGGACTGTTCAGAAAGGATATTGTTATCGCTGCCGGCGGTTATGACTGTGAAACCGTGGGTGAAGATATGGAGCTTGCAGTAAGGATCCATTCTTTTTGCCGTACAAATAAAATCAGTTATTCAGTAAAATATGCACCGGAGGCTGTATGCTGGAGCCAGTGCCCGTCTGATATAAAAGGATTTGCAACACAAAGACGAAGATGGTTTTACGGTCTTTTTCAGTGTCTGCACAAGCACAGACGCATATTCATGGCAAAAGGATTCGGCATTATAGGATATATATCATACCTCTACTATCTGCTGTATGAACTTTTTGCACCTTATATTGAAATAACCGGAATTATAATTATTATCGCAGGCTGTGTTTTTGATATAGTAAATCTTCCGTATATGATGGCTTTTATGGGAATTTACATTGTCTTTGGGGCACTGCTTTCCATTACTTCATTCTGGAGCCGCATTTATCTGAAGAATATATACATATCTTTTTCAGATATTGTAAAGACTGTGATCTTCTGTATTTCTGAGAGCCTTTTTTTAAGATTTATTCATTTGTTTATAAGAGCTGCCGCTTTTATAGGCTACAAAAAAAGAAAAGCCCAGTGGGGCTGTATAAAGAGAAAAAAGAATGGCAGTGCTGTATAGAGCCATTGCCTGCTTATTTAAACAGGAGCTGATGAACCGTGTACATTCATCAGCTCCGTTTTTTATTTTGTATATACTTTCGAAATCATGATATAACATCACTTACTTTCTGTCCAATACACTATGGAGTGCCTCGATAACTTCCTCCATATTAATCGGTTTGGAAATAAATCCGTTCATACCGCACTTAGCTGCTGCTCTGCGATCTTCGTCAAATGCGTTTGCCGTCATAGCAACAATCGGAACAGCTGACAGTGCAGTATCATTCAGTTTTCTTATGCGGTCTGTGGCTTCATAGCCGTCCATTACAGGCATCTGGATATCCATAAGCACAAGGTCATATTCTCCGGGTTTTGAAGCAGCTATCATATCCACCGCTTTCTGACCGTTTCCGGCAGTATCTACAATAAATCCGTATTCATTAAGTATCTCAAATGCAATTTCCCGGTTAAGCTCATTGTCCTCCACAAGCAGAAGATGCTTGCCCTTAAAATTATCGGTTTCTTTTGTAACAGGCAGAACAGCTTCGTCCTCAGCCTGCTGATGTCCCAGAGCATTCAGAAGCGACTCTCTGAGATCAGACATAAACATAGGTTTGGAGCAGAACCCGGTTACACCTGCCGCCCTGGCTTCAACTTCAATATCAGACCAGTCATATGCAGTGAGAATGATTATAGGAGTATTGTCACCAATTGCACGAATTTGTCTTGTGACTTCAATACCGTTCATATCCGGCAGACGCCAGTCGATGATATATGCGTGAAATGCGTCGTTTATCTCAATGGACTGCTTTGCACGAAGAACTGCTTCCTTGCCGGAAAGGGTCCATTCTGAGCGCATACCCACCTTAACAAGCATTTTTGTTACGCTGTCGCAGATGTTGAAATCATCATCGACTACCAGAGCTTTAAGTCCCTCCAGTTCTCTGATTTTTTCCACGCATCTGCGTTCAGACTGTAATTTCAGACACAGATTTATAACAAACTCAGTGCCCTTGCCCCGCTCACTGTATACTTCAATTGTTCCGCCCATCATATCAATGATGTTCTTTGATATTGCCATTCCAAGACCTGTACCCTGTATCTTGCTTACGGTGGAGGAACGTTCACGCTCAAAAGGTTCAAATACGTGTTCTGCAAAATCCGGACTCATACCTATACCCGTATCCTTTACACGTATCTCATACAATCCCTTTCCCTCGGGAGCATTATGTATCTGTGCAACACGGACTGATACCGTACCTCCGGAAGGAGTAAATTTAATTGCGTTGGACAAAAGATTCAGCATTACCTGATTGATACGGGTCTTGTCGCAGTAAACATCTTCGTCCGAAACGTCAATTACGTCCATAAAGAGATCCAGCTGTTTTGCATGTATCTGTCCGTTGATAATTGTCTTGATGTCGTGAAGCATTTCTGAAAGATTTGCCTCTGTTTCATCAAGCTTTATTTTTCCGCTTTCGATACGGCTCATATCCAGTATATCATTGATAAGGGACAGCAGATGATTGCTGGAGGAAAGGATTTTTCCAAGATAATCCTTTACCTTTTCTGTTTTTGTAATATTTGTAAGTGCAAGCGTGGTAAATCCAATGACTGCGTTCATAGGAGTACGGATATCATGGGACATATTGGAAAGGAATGTGCTCTTGGCTTTATTCGCATCTTCAGCCATATGGAATGATTTAGATCG
>JBJERG010000115.1:0-6772 GCA_051882155.1 Ruminococcus sp. | reverse complement strand
CTAAGGCTTTGTATGCTGTAACAGGCTGCTGTATGGTTGTGGTAGTAGTTGTAGTAGTTGTGATCGGTGTTGTAGTTGTGGTAACAGGTGCGTTTGAAAGATCAAATCTGCCGTTGTCGTCCTTGATATTAGTCCAGAGATAACGAAGGAACCAGCCGTCAAAATCTGTTATCTTTGATGCAGAGCCTGCCATCATCAGTGAATTTTCACCGCCCGGAAACCCCCCCGGCGGAAAACCGTCTGCTTCGCCTTCACCGCCATAGAAATCAGTCATGCCAAAGCCGTGTCCAAGCTCATGCCAGTATACGTGGGGATAACCTGTTCCGTCTGCAACACCAATAAATGCGTTATCGGAAAGACGCTGACCCCAGTCACCGCCGCAGCCGCCGATATTTGGAAATCCCTCTGTGCACCAGAGGTATTCGTCAAAGCTCTGACCATTGTATGCGTGTTGTCTGTCAGTGAAATAATTAAATGTCCAGAGTTCCTCCGGAGCAGAGGGCAAGGTAGTGGGAATTGTTTCAGTACCGTTTGATGTATCACCTGATGAATCATAAGGTGTATGCAGATTGTCCCATACAACTTCACCGGTCTGCAGGTCAAGCAGACAGCTTTTGTCAAGTACTGCCCAGCCTACAATATTTACTTTTACGTGTTCATAAGGCCAGTTTTCATATCCGACAAGCCACTTGCACCATTCATTGATGCCATTATCCACCATCTGAGCGAATTGCTGACGCTGCTGAAGTGTAAGCTGCTTATATGACTGCCAGCGGACAACATAGTTAAGTTCGCCGTTGTTTGCTACTATCTGGTCGAAGATGGTGTTCCATCTTGCAACAGATCCTTCCTTCTGGACACGGTTTTCCCATATCCAGTCGGCAGCGCTGCGATAGTCCGATGGCATATCGTTTATGCTGAGTGATGCTGCACTTGCAGTTATAGGGTCAGCAACTTTTATAACTTCCGGCATTTGTGTCAATCCCAGACACATTGCTGAGGCTAAAATGACTGCACCTATTTTTCGTTTAAGGTTCATAAGTATTCCTCCTGTGAAATAATTCTGCACGAAACCCCATATCTGTCAGCCTTTTATGCCTGTTTTTTTATCTGCGGCATAGGCTCCCATACAGATATATCTTTTGTAAATATATATATATAATATCACATTTCCCGAATATTCACAATGACAAAATGCACCTTAATTATTGCACAAATGCTCATATAATTATTTTATTTTATTGAAAAACATAAGACATACACACCTGAGCCATACATTAGAATCATGCCCTGTATCGAATGCCCAGCGTTCAACAAGCTTATCGCCAACAACATCATAAGCTGTAAGCGCCATTCCGGTGCAGTAACCTCTTCCCATAATAACACTGGGCATACTGCTGCTCAGATATGCTGTAGCAGCAACAAATCTGTCAACACGGTTGCCATTTAGTTTATAGCAGTCAAAGTATACATTGCCTGTGCAGCCGTCCTGTGAATTGTCCTGTGAATTTGAAGGTCCCATTTGAGAATTATTTCATATTCTCCGTCACCGTCCACATAACCGGGAACAAACGCCGTCTGTTCAGCGGCGTCAGCATTCACTTCGCTGTACTGATAGCCAGATCCCAGTGGTGCTATCATTGCATATGATAAGATAGCAGCGCAGAGTTTAAGACTGCCGATTGGTTCTCTTGAATTTATTCAAAATTCCTCCTGGATCATTTTTAAGCCATTGATCCATGGCAGCCGCCATCGTATTTTCATCCATGTTCATGCTTTCCGCTTTGTTTCCAGCCTGTCCGACTTCCGCAGAAACAGACTGTTCAGAATTAGCTGGAGTTTTTGTGTTTTGACTGCTATAATACATCATCATCTGACAGAGAGAAGCTTTACCGTAAACACCTATTGCCGAAATATACGTTTTGGCATCTTCGATTTTTTTTGAATCATCCGGTACTTCAAACTCCATGGCAGACTGTCAGCTATGTTAAAAAGCTATGTGAAGAAAATAAGTAATTCGGCTGGATTTAATTCTATTGTAATGCCACAAGTATTTTTCAGTTTTTATAAAATTCACCTTTGACAAATCTTCAAAAACATGGTATAATACAAAAGATGTGTAGCTTTCAAGCGTAAGTCCAATCAGAAGCTGCACACTTCTCAACAGCAAAACAGCGTGCAGTTTTAAAGCTGCACGCATTTTTTGTAAAGAGAGGTAAAACAATGGAAAACGTAAAACAAAACAGAATGGCAGTAATGCCGGTGGGAAAGCTGATGCTCTCAATGGGAATACCAATGATAATTTCAATGGTGTTACAGGCGGTCTATAATATTGTAGACAGCGCATTTCTATCAAATATGTCAGCAGGCGGAGAGAATGCTCTGAATGCACTGACACTGGCTTTTCCCTTACAGATTCTGATGGTGGCTATCAGTATTGGTACAGGTGTAGGTGCAAATGTACTTGTGGCAAAAAATCTCGGTATGAAAAACAAAGAACACGCAAGCCAAGCCGCCGGAAACGCCGTATTTCTTGCATTGGTAATATATGTGATATTTCTTGTTTTTGGATTTTTCGGAACAGAAACATACATACAATCCCAGACATCCAATTCTGAAATAGCTCAGATGGGAACGGATTATCTGAGAATTTGCTGTATTTTCTCATTCGGAATGTCATTTTTTGCTGTATATGAAAAACTATTACAGTCCACAGGACATTCTGTATGTTCAACGATTGCCCAGATTTCAGGAGCTGTTACTAATATCATACTTGATCCCGTATTGATATACGGCTGGTTCGGTCTGCCTGAAATGGGCGTCAGAGGTGCGGCTTACGCAACAGTTATCGGACAAATAGTTTCTTTTGCGGCGGCATTGATCTTTCATCTGAAAATCAATACTATTATCAGCAATAAGCCATGTTACTTCAGACCGTCTAAAAGAATCATTATAGCAATCTATTCTATCGGATTTCCTGCAATTATATCCCAGGCACTTATTTCGGTAATGACCTACGGACTGAATCTTATCTTCGGAAGCATAAGCGAAATAATGGTAACTGCATACGGACTTTACTATAAAATCCAGCAGTTTCTGCTTTTTGCAGCTTTTGGAATGCGAGATGCGATCATGCCCGTCACTGCATTCAATTTCGGCGCAAATGACCGCAAAAGAATTCGTGAATGCGTAAAATTCGGACAATTCTACACAGCTGTCATAATGCTTGCAGGAACCATTGTGATCGAACTTGCAGCAGGTCCACTGTCAGATATTTTCGGACTTTCGGGTGAAACACAGGAACTTTGCATCAGTGCAATGAGAATTATTTCGATAAGTTTTGTTTTTGCAGGCATAAACATTGCGTTTCAGGGAGTATTCCAGGCAATGAACGGCGGTATTGAATCTCTTATAATTTCATTCTGCAGGCAGATCGTTTTCATATTCCCGTTTGCACTTCTTTTTGCTGATATTGCAAAGTCAGATCCGGATATGAACTGGCTCTCATGGACCACCTTCCCTATCGCAGAGTTACTGACAGCTATAATCGCAGTGTTTCTTTTCCGCAGAATCCGGCATAAGAATGAAATTGAAATGTGATCAAATCTTGTTAAGTATTACCATTTGAAAAAATATCAGTAATATGTTATACTTAAATTACAACTGAACATGAAACGACACAAGTTATACCTATGGTATGTAAATCTGATTACGGAACAGTGAATTTACTTACGGCATAGGTATAACTTTTTTGTTTGTTCAGAAATATTTTTAAGGAGCGTTTTTTTATGCCGAGAAATCAATTTGAAAGAATGATGTTTGCCCTTATGACGGTAATCGTAACAGTACACGGATATGTTTTTTACAGTCTTTATGTAGTGAACGGTTCCGCACTTATGGAGATGAACCAGACGCACAGCGTTATTGATGCCATAGGCTCTCAGGGTGGAGTTTATATGTTCGGACGTTTTTTACCTGTCTGGTCTGTTGTGATAGTTGAATTCATTTTCGCATACTGTCTTGAATGTTTTGTAGGAAGTCCATGTTCATTCAGACTTGCACGCAAAATTTTCGATCCCGAAAAAACACATCCTGTTATTTTTGAAACAGCGATCATCTGTGCAACTGTTGGAATTATGTGTCCGTCAATGAGTTTTATTGCAGCATTGCTATACTATCCGTATTACAGCGGATTTAACATTTTTACTCTTTTAGCCAACTGGATCAAGCTTGTATGCTTTAATTTTCCCTTTGCATTCTTTTCACAGCTCTTCTTTATTCAGCCGCTTATCAGAACTCTTTTCAGAAAGATTTTCCGCAGAAACGAGTTAGCAGAAGCTGTCTGCTGAGCATTTTCACCAATTTATCTTACTTAAAATTCGTGCAAAAATGGCTTTGAAAAAACCTGCCAGAAATGATATAATTAAATTACAGCAAAAGCTGAAAAGAAAAGGCAGGTACTAAAAATGAAACGAATTAAAGCAGCGTGTATTATGCAGACGATCAGATTTCAGCAAAAGGAAGGAACAGGCTTGTCAACAGAAGCACTGCACAGTATTAATAATGCAGAGGCAGACCGTTACAAATCCCAGCTAGAGAAAACAAAAACAAGATACAGGATTGACAGAGAAACTGAAGAAGATGACGGCTCAGTCATTATCTGTATCCGCAAAGAATATAACGGAAAAACTGATATTGGAGAATACTTTGATTAACGCACAAGGACAGCATATAATGCTGTCCTGTTTGCATATTTGGGCATTTTGTCCAATGCAGCAAGCGAAAATTTCGTGCAAAAGTGGCTTTGAGATTATTTTCTGAAAGTGATATAATTATATTCATAAAACAGACCCAATGAAAGGAGTATATTATTTTGGAGTACGCAAAAGGTCAATATGTTGTATATAACGGATTTGAGATATGCCGCATTGGTGACACAATTAAGAAATGTTTTGACGGAATAAATGAAAATGAGTATTATACGCTTTTTCCAAAAGACACAAAGTGCACGTATTATGTTCCCGCTGATAAAATATGCAGTATAGTAAGACCTGTCATGACTAAGGAACAGCTTCTGGAACTGATTGATGCACTTCCTGACATATCAGGAAAATGGGTCGATGACAAAAACGACAGAAAACATGATTTTTCTGATGCCATAAAAAAAGGCGATTACAGCCGTATTATTCCGCTTATGAATGGTATTTACAACGAAAAAAACAACCACAGAAAAAACGGAAAATCTCTGTTAAATAATGACAGGCGTAATTTTGAACTTGCAAAAAAACTTCTGCTGAGCGAAATTGCCTTTTCTTTTGGGATTGATATCAGCAAGGCTGAGAAATTTATCGAAGACAGAATAAAAGAACGCTCATAATAAAAACGGGCTGCTGCATTGCTTATATCTGCAGCAGCTTGTTTTTTGCTTATACAATAACTTTTACTAAATTTTCACCCGGCTTTCAGACAGAATTTAGGTTAAGGGGTTAGAATAGGATTAAAGAAAAAATACAGATGTACGTCATGTACATCAGAAAGGTGATATTTTATGGGTAATAATTTTAAAGGACGGGCCATAGCGTCAGCATTTCTTGCTTCTGTTTTATTTTTCGGCTGCTCACAAGCTTCATCCCATGAAGATCTGAATGTTTCATCTGAACCAGAAGATGCATCAACGGAAGCAGAATTATCCACAGTACAGACATCAACAACTGAAAGCAATGTCACTGAAACAACTTCAGCATCTGAAATAACTGAAGCTTCGGAAAAAGCTGTAATTTCAGACAATGAATTGACTTCACTGCAACATGCAGATGAAATTATAAAAGCATCCACCAGTACAAGCGATATTTTTACTGAACGGGATCTCACTCTTACTCCCGATCTGTCAGATGTCAGGATGATTACATTAACAGATAACAGCAGCTATAGGATTTCAGAAGAAGGAGTGTACTATCTTACAGGCAGTGCAGAAAATTTTACTGTTTCGGTCGATGCCGATAAGAATGATAAAATTCAGATAGTCCTTGAGAATACAGATATTGATAACGTGAATTTTCCTGCAATATATATAGTATCAGCAGATAAGTGTTTCATTTCGGCTATTGGAGAAAATTCATTAAGTGTAAGCGGAATATTTGAATCTGACGGTGATACAAATACAGACGCTGTTATCTATTCAAAGGACGATCTGGTTCTGAACGGTACTGGAACTCTCACTATTGATTCTCCCTATGGAAACGGTATATCTGCAAAAGATGATTTCAAGGCCACAGGTGGTAAATATTATATAAACTGTGCATTGGACGGCATAGAAGTCAATGATTCAATATCAATATGCGGAGGAGAATTTAACATAAATTCTCAGAAGGATGCCTTCCATTGTGAAAACAGTGATGATGATACATCAGGTTCTGTATTTATTGAAAACGGAGCATTCATTCTTAATGCAGCAAGTGACGGAATTCAGGCAGTGACAGCCTTGCAGATAGATGGAGGAAATTTCAATATAAGTGCAGCCGAGGGACTTGAAAGCACATATATACAGATCAATGGCGGAGATATCTATATTGAATCTTCTGATGACGGAATAAATGCCGCAGGAAAAAGTTCTGCATATGATGTTCTGATTGAATTTAACGGAGGAAATACCACAATTGTAATGGGTGCAGGAGATACTGACGGAATTGACTCAAACGGAAATATTATTGTAAACGGCGGAACAATTGATGTTACTGGTAATTCCGCTTTTGATTATGACGGAGGTAGATCG
>JBJERG010000114.1:0-6805 GCA_051882155.1 Ruminococcus sp. | reverse complement strand
AATGGCGTATATGTGAACGACAAATACTATCCTACCATAGTAAGAACGAGAGAATACACTATTGCAAAAAGAACATATGACTCATTTGCGCCTGTATATCCACGTATGCAGACTCAGGATGCAAGCAAGGACGGTGGACAGGACGCCATTGACGCAAGTTTCAGCCAGCTTGAGATTTTTGTCGGGTACAACCCGGCAGGTAAGGAAATTTGGGTAAAATATTCTGACGTTTTCGATATAAATCATAATTATCACATTAAGCATACATATCAAGCGCTTTTATATCGCTTATATTATAGTGATAATATTGATATGGGAGAATCCAAGGGTGCGTCTTATTTATGGGACAGCAACAGTCATAAGGAAAATATTTATATAAAATATCGTGTAAGCAAAATGCCCTACAGTACACGAGGCTGGCTGTATATTACGGGAATGGTTCAGGGAAATAAAGTAGCCTATATAAATCCTGTTATAGACGATACACTTCAGGTATATATCAATTATCATAAGAACGAAGCAGACTATAAGCCAAAGGTAATGGCTTATATTACAAAATCTGATGTGATAGATCCTGTAACCAATACAAATCAGCCTTCATGGGTAAGGAATATCTGGGTAGATATATCCCAGTGCGGTTATTTAGTTGGAAACGTACTTAAAATTACGTTAACAAATGTAAAATCTGATGAGCTGATAAAGAATTTCAATACTACGTGCGGATTGCGGTGCATAACACCTAATAATCCGGCAGACGGCGGCATAAAAGAATATACAGATGATGGAAGAAAGTGGCTGGAAGATCACAGACAGGCAGACGGAACTTATTCTCCAAGCTATGGAGCATGGACGCTAAATCATAAAACGCCTTTTACATTTGATGAAATCTGTACAGTTAAAAAAATCACCGATTCTCAAGTGGAAATAAGAGTTAAGGCAACATGGGCTTTGTATCCTTATCTGAACTTTTTTGTAGACCAGCCATGTATTGAAGCAGATTTTGATTTTAAGATCGACTTTTCTATGGACTGGGAAATCGGAGATGCTGAAGGAATAAAGGAAACGATAATAAAACATTTTCCCATGGTCACCATAAACGGCGACGACAGCTATACACTTTTAACCTTTGACTGGTCACAATGTGATTATATCACAGCGGCTAACATTGGCAATATGTGTGTTAAATTTGAAAAGACAGCGTCACCCGGTGAAGTGCTTAGCTTTGATGTGTATGATAAATCATATAATAAGCTGACCTACAATTACAGTCCAAGCAAAATGTTCAGTCCGACCTTGCTTGTTGATTCGGAAAAATCAGCTGTTATGAGTGATAAGGTGGTACATCTTTACTTCAAGGGTATCAGTGCCAATGATATTAAGTATACCATTGAAGAAATACCTGACGATCCTTCAGCACCGGCTGTAACAACAGCTCCTGCAGCTTCGACATCAACTACCACCACAACAACAACCACAACGACAAATGCTGATCCTGCCTCAACATCCACCACCACAACAACCACAACGACAAATGCTGATCCTGCATCAACATCCACCACAACCACTACTTCAACGACAAACACAACAACGACTACTACCACCACAACAACCACCACAACAACTACGGCACCCACTACAAGCAGTACAACTCAGCCGACACAGCCGGATACAAGTACAACTTCAACATCATCTTCAACCAGTGTTACAAGTACAACAACAACTACTACTACCACAACGACACCGACTACATCATCTACATCCACCGGACTTAGTGATAATGAGAATACTATCATAATGAACGCTGAATTTGACAGAGAATATGATATTTCTCAGCATTTCTATGTAGACGGTACAGATAAAAAGATTCCGTCTAAAATTGAAATTAAGGTTTCAGATGCTGGACCTGAGAATAATTGTTTCAATTTTGAAGTACAGATAAGAAGTTTGTATCACTATGGTTACAATACTTACAGATCTTTCCAAAGCGATTATCATACAGACGATGAATATATAATGATAATTGATATTTCTAAAGATGGTACAGACTGGGATGAACTTAATGCTGCAAAATTAAATTTAGTTCCATATGATTTAAATAATTATACTAATAATATCACATTTGAATACATCAAATTTATATACTAACCAAAAACCCTCCTGCAAAACAGGAGGGTTTTCCCATATATAAATAAAACAAAATCAGAAACCGCAAATAGCGAGATACCAGTCGGCAACAGGTTCGCCGGCGAACACTGCCGCCGCTATTCCAAGTGACAGATAGGGACCGAATGCAAACCTTGAATCGCCTGTGCGTACCTTATGGATCATACCAAATACAGAACCCAGTATAAGTCCGATAAACAACGCAGGCACAACAGCCTTTATCCCAAGAAAAAGTCCGCCTGCCAGCATAAGCCAGGCATCGCCCCAGCCCATGGCACGTTCTCCCGAGAGAACCACTATCAGCATCAGCGGAACGAATCCTGCCGCCATTCCCAGACCATGGGAAATAAATGCCTCCGTTCCGCTGCTTAAAAAGTCAAGCAGGGTCTGTGCAGCACCCATTATTCCAATGAATCCCACCACATACATACTTATAAGCTGTGTGTCCAGATCCATGAAAAATACTACTATAAGCGCTGAAAATACCAGACAGCATACAGCCGCTTCAAGAGGCTGTTCCATTATTCCGTAATATGCAAATATCAGAACGTATAACACAGCATTCAGACTTTCCACCAGCGGATAACGTCCGGAAATCTTTGCCCTGCAGCTGCGGCATTTTCCTCTCAGTATCAGCCAGCTGAATATTGGTATCAGATCACGCTTCTGTATGAATGCTCCGCAGCTCATGCAGTGGGAATTAACCTTTGTAAGGGATTCCTCTTTCGGCAGACGGTATATGCACACATTCAGGAAACTGCCTATAGCAGCACCAAACATAAATATTACTATAAATAACAGTGCATAGCAAAAATAATACATTAAAAAAATCTCCCGGCTGTCTTATACAAGCAGTCTTTCATTGCAGTATTCGCATTCCAGCAATGTATCACCCACAGAAACAAAGCTTTTAGGCAGATATTTCTCGGTGCAGGTTATACAGTTGGGATTTTTGCAGACAGCATTTTTGTGTATCTTGCCATGAAGCAAAGTGGTTTTTGTATCAAGGTTCAGCATTGTAATGATAAGTGCCATGCGGACGTACATACCGTATTTTGCCTGCTTGAAATAAGCGGCTCTTGGGTCTTCGTCTATCTCAACCTCAATTTCGTCTACTCTCGGCAGCGGATGAAGCACTATCATATCCGGTTTAGCAGTCTTCATCTTCTTTACAGTCAGAACATATGTATCCTTCTGGGCGAGATATTCCTCACGGCTTGCAAATCTTTCCTGCTGAATTCTTGTCATATACAGCACATCAAGCTCCGGAAGGACCTCTTCAAGAGATGATACCTCAGTGAAGGGACAGCCGCTTGCCTTCAGAATGTCCTTGACATAAGAGGGCAGACTCAGCTCCGGTGTGGAAATAAGAATAAATCTGTTGCCCTCGAAGCAGGACATTGCCTTCAGAAGAGAATGAACGGTTCTGCCGTTGATAAGGTCGCCGCAAAGACCTATTGTCAGGTGATCAAGTCTGCCCTTTTCGCATTTGAGGGTCAGAAGGTCTGTAAGAGTCTGTGTGGGATGAAGATGTCCGCTGTCGCCTGCATTTATAACAGGGCAGTCAGCAGTCAGTGCAGCCGCCTTTGCAGCACCTGCCACAGGGTGACGCATTACCAGAATATCAGCGTAATTGCTTACGATTTTTGTTGTATCCTTGAGGGTTTCGCCCTTGGATACGGAGGAATTTGCAGGATTATCAAAGCCTATCAGTCTGCCTCCTAAGCGGAGCATTGCAGTCTGGAAGGACATCTGTGTACGTGTAGACGGCTCATAGAACAGTGTAGCCATTATTTTTCCCTGACAGGCACCGGAATATATCTCCGGATTATTCTTTATCTTTTCGCCCAGATCCACTACTTCCTTCCACCATGAAGCAGGGTAATCATTAAGGTCAATGAGATGCGGGTATGCTGAAATCATGTTTATACCTCCTGAATTTAACCGGTATTCCGGTGTATTATCAAAGAACTTTACTGCCATTCATGTAAATTCTGAATGACATATCAAAATACTGTGCCGCACGTTTGCAGAGAAGCATTCTCTCCATGAATATCTCGAAATATTCAAGCACAGATGATATTTCCGTGTCAATTTCAAGTTCCAGTTTGAAACTCTTCTTATCCTCGGAAACAGACAGCTTTGAGCTTGTTACAGCGTAATTTACTCTGTCGTGAATATCAAATGATATAAATGTTGTATTGCGCACACGGCTTCTGCGGACATCAGTCTTATCACCGAGGATCAGTGCTGCGGAAATGGGATCCACAGGCTGTGCCGTACTTTCGTCATGGTTGCCTATTGCTGAAATGATAGAGCATATCTCATCAGCAGGCATATTAAGTTTATCAAGCAGGCAGAATGCCATCATTGCACCGTTATGCGCATGGTCGGCACGGTTTACGATATTGCCTATATCGTGAAGAAATCCTGCAATCCTTGCAAGTTCAGCCGTTCTCTCAGGGTAACCCAGATCTGTCAGAATTGTTGAAGCTGTATGGGCAACCTTTTCCACGTGCGCAAATGAATGCTCCGTATAGCCGATAGCGTCAAGCACCTTGTCGGCACGGCGGACATATTCAAGAACCTCGGGATTTCTGCGGATATATTCGTATGTTACATTGCTTGCCATGGGTTATATCTCCTTACTGACGTATCAAGCCTTGCCGAAATATACGTCGTACCATACCAGAAACATATAAACTGTCCAGATCTTGCGGCTGTAGTCGCCCTTGCCGGCTCTGTGGTCGTCAAGGAGCTTTACAAGTTTATCTGTATTGAAATATTTCTCAGCAGCTGCTCCTGTAAAGGCTGTTTTTACGGTGTTATAATAGCCGTCTTCCTTCAGCCATACACGGATAGGAACCGGAAAGCCCAGCTTTTTCTTTACGGCTGTTTTTGCAGTCTGAGGAGGAGTATCCTTCTTTGCAGCCATACGCATTGCATACTTTGTGGTATACTTCATGCCCTCTGCTTCTGCCTTACGTGTTACTCTGTATCTTGTGGGAATTTTTTCAGCCAGAGCCATAACTTCCTTATCAAGGAAAGGGACACGTACCTCCAGGGAATTGGCCATACTCATCTTGTCAGCCTTCAGAAGAATATCTCCCGTCATCCACAAATGGAGGTCGAGATACTGCATTTTAGTAACGTCGTCCTTATCCTTAACCTTGTCATAGAAAGGCTTTGTGATAACGGTTGGATCCGGTGCGTCTGTCTTTATTCTAAGGAGTTCCTTTCTCTCCTTCGGTGTGAACATATAGGCGTTTCCGATGAATCTCTCTTCAATAGTCTTGCCTTTTCTCACAAAGAAATTCAGACCTCTCTTTGCAGGAAGCTTGCTTACCACAGAAGCAACGCCCTTTCTGAGTCCGATAGGAAGTCTGTCATAGAATGTTGCTCCCGGTTCGCTGTAAACATTGTAGCCGCCGAAGAGTTCGTCTGCGCCTTCGCCGGAAAGAGCGACCTTCAGTGAACGTGACGCCAGATTGCACACAAAATAAAGGGCAACTGCCGAGGGGTCAGCAAGGGGCTCATCCATATGATACTGGATAAGCGGGAGAATGTTCCAGTATTCCTCCGGAGTAATGACCTTGCTGTAATTCTTTATGTTAATGGCTTCGGAAAACTCCTTTGCCCAGCTTATTTCATTGTAGCGTTCCTCACTGCCGAATCCAACCGTAAAGGTCTTGTCAACATTTGCAATGGCAGCCACATAGCTTGAATCAACGCCGCTTGAAAGGAATGAGCCTACCTCAACGTCAGCGATTTTATGAGCCTTTACGGAGTCGTGGAATGTGTCTGAAATGCGGTTTACCCATTCATCCAGATCCGGCTTTTCGTCTGCGTCGAATTTCACTTCCCAGTATCTCTTTATGTCAAGCTTTCCCTCATGATAAGTAAAATAATGGGCAGGCGGCAGTTTGTAGACATTCTTAAAGAATGTTTCTGCGCAGGGAGAATACTGGAATGACAGATAATTCTCGAGAGCCGCAGTATTCAGCTCCTTTTTGAAATCCGGATGACAGAGGAAGCTTTTTATCTCTGAGCCGAACATGAATGTTCCATTCATCTGTGCGTAGTAAAGTGGCTTTATTCCGAAGAAATCCCTTGCGCCGAATATGGTCTTCTTCTCTTTGTCCCAGATAACGAAGGCGAACATTCCTCTCAGTTTATTCAGAAGCTTTTCGCCGTATTCTCTGTAGCCATATATAAGCACCTCAGAATCCGTCTGAGTGCTGAAACGGTATCCCTTCTTTATAAGCTCCTCACGAATGGACTGGTAATTGTATATCTCTCCGTTAAAGACCAGCACCAGCTTGCCGTCCTCACTGTACAAAGGCTGGTTTCCGGCGTCTGACACATCGATAATACTGAGTCTTCTGTGTCCGAGAGCCACATTGTCATCAATGTATTTGCCTTCTGCGTCAGGACCACGGTGCTTGATTTTGTCAAGCATTCTGCCGAGAACTGAATCTGCATTGTCAATAGAATTCGTAAAGCCGATAAATCCGCACATATCCATTCCTCCCGATATTTTCTGTTTTTTATATTATACTACATTACTCAGATTTTTGCAACAGCTTCACGGAACTTTTTTACCGGTGAAAAAGTTTGGAAAGAAATTTAAAAAATATTGCAA
>JBJERG010000113.1:0-6805 GCA_051882155.1 Ruminococcus sp. | reverse complement strand
AAAATAATCAACCGCTATCTGAAAATTTCCGAAAACAAAAGATAAAGTGCCAGTGCATAATATGTAAAATTAGTTATACCTGCAAAAATTCCGCTGACAAAAAGCAGTACCGGCGCAATTATAAACACAAACCTCAGTATGCGTTCCGCTGTACAGAATCTGATGCCTGTCATAGAAAGAATGCAGGAAAGTGCCGCACCGCCGTCAAGCCGCCTGCATGGGAGAAGATTCACAATTCCTGTTATGAGCTGTATCTGTTCATGCTCTGCACCAATCGAAAAACAGGATAGTACCGCCCATGCTGCAATATTTGCAAAGGGTCCTGCCAGCAACATGGCAAGCTCCCTGCCATAGCTGCAAAGCCTGTGTTCCGGACATATGCGTATGCCGCAGAAGTGAAAGGTTAAACTCCGGGGCTTTATGTCAAGTACTGTCATAACAAACAGATGTGCAAATTCATGGAGAATTACCGCTGACAAGCCATAGGCAAAAACATTTCCGCTCTCCATGGCGGACAAAAGCGCACACACTGCAATAAAACCAAATTCTATGCAGATCCTCGTACCGGCAATGGAAAAGCAGATCATCGCTTAAACCATGCTTCTATAATTTCAGTTATTTTCATTATAAAAGGCTCTGCAGATGCTTCTGTTCTCTGTTTATAAAGTGATATAAATCCGGTTTGAAAGTCTTCATTTATATATTTCAGCAGGAAAACAGACAAAGCCAGAATAAGACACAGAATGCACTGGGTAAGCATTATGTCATCACTTTTTCCTTTCATTCTGCCGCTTCTTTTTTTATCTATATAAATGACGTCATTACTGGGTTCTGAAATTCCGGATATCACAGGCATAACGGAATGCTCATCAGAATTTTTTACTGTATCATTTTCCATAAACTCACCTCACTATCATGAATATGCAAAAAGGGACTGCATGAGAACTAATTCTCTGCAATCCCTTTTATAATATGTTATACTTCCTCAGGCTGCTGACGCTTTATCCTGAATATTATTCTGAATATTCCAGACAGTATTTTCGGACTTTTTACGACTACGATTTTCATCTGGGATACCTCCTAAATATGTTCAAGAATACTTACGTTCCTTTCATTCTATTCAGAAGGGTTCGTTTTGGTTCAGGATTCCTTTGATTCTATCACAAGAATGCAGCCCTCTTCAAGGGATATCTCTGCATATTCCTCAGTAATATGATTGCTTACTCCCAAGGGATAATCATTTTCAAGTACACCCTTAGAAAGAGTATATTCCGTACCATTTATACACACGCCGGTGCATTTTTCAGAATAGGACAGCACGGAAAAATACCAGTCCTCACGTCTTTTATAGCGTCTGACTGAACCGCCCTTCTGCATTGTAATGCGGTTATCAGTGCCGATAAGCACTCCCTCAGCCTGATTTTCCAGAATATATTTCAGCAGCTGTATATTTGCAAGGGTGTGGTCAAGCCGTCCGCCCAATGCTCCGTAAACTGCAATTTCAGACGCTCCCATTTTCAAAGCCTCTTTAACAGCCAGAAATGTATCCGTATCATCCTTTTCCGACGGGTAAATTTTCACATTGTCTGTACATGGAACAAACCCAAGGGAATCAAAGTCACCTATCACAAGAACAGGCTCTGCCCCAAGTGCCTTTGCCGCAAGGTAGCCTCTGTCAGCACATATAACAGCGGCTTTTTCAGGAATGGAAACTGTTTTAATATCTATCTCTCCGCCTGCAAGGATAACGCAGCTTCTGCACATTATTTTTCCCAGTCCTTTCTGAGTTTTGCTTCCTCGTACATTGCGGCATAGGAACTGTGACGGCTCTTTTCGATTTTGCCTTCATTTAACGCCTTAAGAACTGCACAGTCCTTTTCACAGATATGTGCGCAGTCCGCAAACCTGCACTTCCCGGAAAATAGTGAAAATTCCGGAAAACATTCCGCCAGCTCTTCTTTTTTTATGACTGCATACTGCTCAGTTTCAAAAGTAGAAAATCCGGGAGTATCTGCAATATACCCTCCAAGCACAGGATACAGAACAGCTGTTCTGGTGGTGTGTCTTCCTCTGCCCAGCTTATCGCTCACTTCGCCTACCGGCAGATCAAGCTCCGGTGCAATATGATTCAGCAGAGTAGATTTCCCTGCTCCTGTGTTTCCTGTAAATGCACTGATTTTCCCTTCAATAAGTGACGCCACAGCTTCCACTGTTTCCGGCTTGTCATAATCCACTGAAATAACAGTGACTCCTGCATTTCTGTATATTCTCCGGATCTCCTCATCTGACGCAAGATCCGTCTTTGTTATGACAATTACCGGTTCAATATCCTTATACCTTGCAACTGCAATAAATTTATCAAGCAGCTGATAATTGGGTACAGGCTTGCAAAGAGATACAACAAATATGAGCCTGTCAAGATTTGCAAGAGGCGGACGGATAATGCTGTTTTTTCTCGGAAGAATCTCATTTATAACTCCTCCTTCAAATACCGCCATATCTCCTGCATAGGGTGTTATACCCTGTTTTCTGAATACTCCTCGTGCCTTGCAGACAGATATACCACAGGAGGACTCTACAGTATAGAGTCCTCCTACGCATGATAAAATCCTGCCATGCTGCACACCTTTAGTGTCAGCTTGTTGTTTCATTTCAATATCCTCTTATTATTCAATACTGTCTACAATAGAAGTTACCGTAACCACTTCTGTAGGAACATGAGGAGGTTCTGTAGCTGCCGTGATAGTTACAGCCTCAAAGCCGCCGTCAATGTCTTCTGATACAGCAGTAAATGTGTTGTTCGGGAAGTCAAAATTGTAGGTGCCAAGACGTGCTGTAAGACCAGACTGAGCGCTTGTAACCGTTACAACCACCTGCTTCATGCCCTTGTCAACCATTGATACAACAACCATACCATTTGTGTTCTCCGTTACAAATGACTGGGATTTAACTATTTCACCATCTATTGAGAAATCCAGAGTATATTTTCCCTTTGCAGAGGACGGCAGATAAAGACCAAATTTGACTTCGCCCTCAGGAGCTTCGCCGTTGCTCACCTTCAGTTCAATCTCAGTGCCTGAAATAACTATCTCTCCCGGTTCAATGCTCTGCTCAACAATAATACCCTTTTCCTCTGTTGATTCAACTTCCTCAACCACCAGTTTCAGATTCAGATGAGCCGCTTCAACTTCCATTTCCTTCAAAGTTTTACCAACAAACTTAGGTACATTGACCTCGTCCACTGCAATGCCTGCGCTTACATAAAGAAGTACGGTACGTCCAGCCTCAGCTTCAGTGCCTGCCTTCGGTTCAGTACGCATAGCCTTGCCCTTTTCAAAGCCGTCCTCCATGGTGCTTTCCTCGAAAACTTTTCTCACACTGAATCCAAGTGAATCAAGCTCTGCCACAGCCTCTTCTTCATCCATATTGGCAACATCAGGTATCTTATTTTTCTGTGTGCCAAGACTTACTGCAATTGCAAGGCGAACCTTTCCGTCTGCGTCACGCTCGATTTCCTGACCCGCAACTATGCTCTGGTCAAAAATAACACCCTCGGCATATTTATCGTTATAGCTTTCCTTTTCAACATTCAGCACAAGGCTGTCCTCATAGATCTTTACTGCGTCTTCGTACTGCATACCTATAAGATTAGGAATAGTTGTGAGCTTCTCGCTTCCCGGACGCCATGCGCCTGCAATTATAGCGACAACAATTACTGCACATATTACAACAACAACAATGGTAACTGATGTAAGGATAGGAACAAGCATAGACTTCTGTCTTGGCGCTTCCTCCTCATAATCCTCGTATTCATCCTCATAGTCATCATATTCCTCATCATCGTAATATTCCTGCCGGTTACTGGAATGCTTTGCAGGCGGAACAGTTTCACGCTGAGGTGCAGGCTTATACTGTCTTTGAGGCTGAGCCTGCTGGGTCTGGGGTACACGATAATAACCGAAAACGATCTGATTATTATTCTTGAAGGCTTCAATATCGTTGATCATATCAGTTGCCGTCTGGTATCTTACCTCTGCGTCCTTTTCCATGGCGTGCATTATAATTTCCTCAAGACCAGAGGGAATATTCGGGTTTATGTCACGAGGACGCCTTGCTACATTCTGCATATGCATTACAGCAATTGAAATGGGATTGTCTGTATCAAAGGGCTTCTGACCTGTCAGCATTTCATAGAACATGACGCCTACTGAATAGATATCGCTCTTTTCATCGGTAACATCTCCTCTTGCCTGTTCAGGACTGATATAGTGAACTGTACCTATTGCCTGATCAGTAGCTGTCATGCTTTCCTCACGGGCAAATTTTGCAATGCCGAAATCCATGACCTTAATAGTTCCGTCAGTCAGCAGCATGATATTCTGCGGCTTTATATCACGGTGTACTATTCCACGGTTATGGGCTGTCTGAAGCGCTCTGAGTATCTGTATAATAAAATGAACGGCGTCCTTCCAGTTCAGTACACGCTCGCTGTCAATATAATCTTTAAGAGTTATACCGTCGATATATTCCATTACAATGTACTGTATCTTATCGGAAAAGCACATATCATAAACCTTTACGATATTCGGATGGGAAAGCACTGCAATAGCCTTGGATTCATTGCGGAATCTGCGCTGAAACTCCTCATTTCCGGCAAACTGCTTCCTGAGGATCTTAACTGCAACTTCTTTATTGTCAAGCACATCATGAGCTTTATAAACCTCAGCCATTCCGCCTTCGCCGATAAGCTCAGTAATCTCATATCTGCCGTCCAGACGGCTGCCGATAAACTTGTCCATATACTGCCTCCTTCATTTATATCACGGCTGCGTGATCAGTGCGACCGATACATTGTCACGTCCGCCTTTATTAAGCGCCATATCAATAAACCTTTTTGCCTTTTCATCTGCTGAAGTTTCCCGTTCCTCCAGCACATCGGAAAGCTCTGCACTTCCGCAGCAGCCGGATAAACCGTCCGAGCAAAGCAAAACGGCATAATTCTCACCTGTATGTTCTATTCTGAAATAATCGGGTCTGACTGTTTTCTCAACTCCCACAGCCCTTGTAAGCATATGTCTCTGAGGATGAGTTGACAGCTCGGACTGTGAAATTTTTCCATGCTCCAGAAGCATATTTACAACTGTATGATCCTTTGTTATCTGTCTGAGTTCTCCTCCTGCATAATAATATGCACGGCTGTCACCCACGTTTACAACTGATATACCGTCTTCATCAGCAAATGCAGCAACACAGGTCGTTCCCATTCCGAAATTCCTGTAATTCATTCTTGCTGTTGTGTAAATAACAGAATTTGCAGCTGATACTGAAGATATCAAAAGATTTCTCAGAGCGTGCGGATCCATTTTTTCCCTGTACAATTTATTAAAATGCGATATAAACTCCTCTTCGGCGATTCTGCTTGCCTCTTCACCTGCACGTTCACCGCCCATGCCGTCAAACACTGCAGCCAGTGTGCATTTACCGTATGCAGCAATAAGCACCTTATCCTGATTTTCTTCTCTTACACATCCTATATGCGTATATGCTGCATATTGCATCACATTCACCTCCGTAATTATTTGTCAATTGCATTTCTTCTGAGCTGTCCGCAGGCAGCTTCTATATCTCTGCCAAGGGTTCTTCTGACAGTGGCATTTATGCCCAGTTCATTCAGAATTTCCATAAACTGTTTCGCTGTTTTTCTTTTTCCGTGAAAGCTTCTCTCTGCTATTGGATTTACTGGAATAAGGTTCACGTGGCACTGCATTCCTCTGAGAAGCGACGCAAGAGCTGCAGCGTCTTTTTCAGCGCTGTTTATGCCCTCTATCACCGCATATTCAAATGTAACTCTCCGTCCTGTCCTGTCAAAAAAGCTCCTTGCGGCTTCAAGCACCTGTGAAATATTATATCTTCTGTTGACGGGCATTATCTCATTCCGCTTTTCGTCCGAAGGACTGTGAAGAGATATGGAAAGAGTAATTCCCTGTGCGTCCTGTGCAAGGTCATATATTCTTGGAACGATGCCGCAGGTTGAAAGGGTGACATGGCGCAGGCTCATTCCTCTGCCCTTCGGGTCAGAAAGAATTCTCAGAAAGGACAGTACATTGTCATAATTATCAAGAGGTTCGCCTATTCCCATGAGAACTATACTGTCAATATTTCTGCCCATATCACGTTCAGCCTCGTAAATCTGGAGAAGAATTTCTCCCGGTGTAAGGTTCCTTACAAAACCTGCAATAGTTGACGCGCAGAATTTGCAGCCCATGCGGCAGCCCACCTGGGTGGAAAGGCATACGCTTACACCGTGGTGATATTCCATCCAGACTGTTTCAACGTAATTGCCGTCGGGAAGCTCATATAAATATTTTACAGTATCATCTATGGAAGATGCAAGCCTTTTTACAATTTTTAGTCGGTTTAAACAAAATTTTTCTTCGAGCCGCTGTCTGAATGGTAAAGATAACGTGGTCATTTCAGAAAAAGAAGACACTTTTTTTTCATGGAGCCATGAAAATATCTGTTTCGCACGAAATTTCGGCTCTCCCATAAGCTGAACCTCTTCAAGAAGCTCATCAAAGCCAAGTGATAGAATATCTGTTCGCTCCATACAACCTCCGTCATTTTACTCGTCTGAATTTTGCCATAAAGAAGCCGTCGCTCCCTGCAAATGAAGGAAGAAGCGTCACCATACTGCCTGAAAGCTTTTCATGAAGCTCCGGCAGCAGCGGCACAGGCTCAAATTCTGTATGGTTTCTCAGAAAGCCCTCTGCAATCTGCTGATTTTCCTCTTTAAGTACGGTAAGAT
>JBJERG010000112.1:0-1569 GCA_051882155.1 Ruminococcus sp. | reverse complement strand
GTACTGGGTGATCTCAGTGCATCACTTATTAAACGTCAGAGAAATATCAAGGACTTCGGAAATATTATGCCTGGTCACGGCGGAGTAATGGACAGATTTGACAGTGTTATGTTCACAGTACCCGTTTTCTTTGCCTGTGTATCTGCAATTCCGATCTATTCACTTTAAGAGAATATCCGACATTCCCTCATAGACAATTCTATGAGGGTTTTGCCGCATTGTGAGAGGAGTTTTATACATGGGAAGAAAAATATCCATTTTAGGCTCAACAGGTTCAATTGGAACCCAGGCACTGGAGGTTGTAGATAAACACGGGTTTAAGGTTCATGCTCTGGCAGCCTACAGAAGCGTGGATGTGCTTGAAAAACAGGTGAGAAAATATAAACCTGAGGTTGTTTGTATATACTGCGAAGAATTTTACAGTTTGCTTAAAAATCGTCTTTCTGATATGAAAATAAAGGTTCTTACGGGCATGGAAGGACTTTGTGAAATAGCTGCTGATAAGGAGGCAGATATTCTTCTTAATTCCGTTGTAGGAATGGTAGGTTTAAAGCCTACCCTTGCAGCAATTGAAGCAGGAATTCCGGTAGCACTTGCAAATAAGGAAACACTTGTTGCAGGCGGAAGTCTTGTAATGTCTGCTGCTGAAGAAAAAGGCGTACCGATACTTCCAGTGGACAGTGAGCATTCAGCAATTTTCCAGTGTTTGCAGGGAAATTCCAGGAAGCAGCTGCATAAAATTATACTGACTGCATCCGGCGGGCCTTTTTACGGTAAAACAAAAGCTGAACTGGAAAGAGTAACCGTAGCAGATGCTCTGAAGCATCCAAACTGGGATATGGGCAGTAAAATAACGATAGATTCAGCTACACTTATGAATAAGGGACTTGAATTTATCGAAGCCAAATGGCTTTTTGATGTTACACCTGAACAGATAGAGGTAGTGGTACATCGGCAGAGTGTTGTACATTCTGCAGTTGAATATGATGATTATTCGGTTATTGCTCAGATGGGTGTTCCGGATATGAAAATACCCATTCAGTACGCACTTTTGTATCCTGACAGAATGCCTTGCCCAACAAAGCAGCTTTCACTTTGTGATTACGGGCAGCTTACGTTTGCAAGACCCGATACGGAAACATTCCGCTGTCTTGCTCTTGCAATGGAGGCTATAAAGCGTGGCGGTACAGTTCCTGCCGTAATGAATGGTGCAAATGAAGTGGCTGTTGCAGCATTTTTAAAGGGTAAGATAGGCTTCCTGCAAATAGCAGAGCTTGTTGAGAAAGCTATGAATAATGTATCATTCAAGGAGATTACCTGCCTTTCAGATGTGCTTGAAGCTGACGCAGCTGCACGTGAAAATGTACATAAACTAATACAATAATCTGTTATTCAGAAAGGATATATACAGTTATGTCAATATTGACAATTATCATAGCCATAATCGTATTTGGTCTTATTATAGCAATTCATGAATTCGGTCATTTTATTGCAGCCAAATTAAATGGTGTTCAGGTTAATGAATTTGCAATAGGTATGGGACCTAAGATTATAAAATTCAAAAAAGGT
>JBJERG010000111.1:0-6819 GCA_051882155.1 Ruminococcus sp. | reverse complement strand
TTCCGTGCTGAAAACAGCAACACTCCAAAGCATCTTGCAGAATTCTGGCACGTTGAACCGGAGATTGCCTTTGCTGAACTTCCCGACATTATCGAAACTGCTGAAAGCATGGTCAAGTACGTTATCCGCACTGTTCTTGACACTTGCCCTGAGGAAATGAAGTTCTTTGACGCTCACTTTGAAAAGGGAATCATTGACCGTCTGGAGGAACTTATCTCCCATGAATTCGGCGTATGCGACTATACAGAAGCTATACGTCTTCTGAAGGAATCCGGTGAAGATTTCCAGTATCCTGTTGAATGGGGCTGTGACCTTCAGACAGAGCATGAAAGATATATCTCCGAGAAGGTATTCAAAAAAGCTGTTTTCGTTACAAATTATCCCAAGGATATCAAGTCCTTCTATATGAAGCAGAATCCCGACGGCAAGACTGTTGCAGCTGTTGACCTGCTTGTTCCCGGCGTTGGCGAAATCATCGGCGGCAGTGAACGTGAAGCTGATTATGATAAGCTGGTTGAAGCTATGAATGCAAGAGGCATGAACCTTGACCTGTACACAGATTACCTTGACCTGAGAAAGTACGGCTCCGTTCCTCACGGCGGCTTTGGTCTGGGATTTGAACGTCTTATCATGTATGTAACAGGCGTTTCTAATATCCGTGACGTTATCCTCTATCCCAGAACTGTAGGCAGCATCCGCTGATATAAACCCCTCCACCGTCTAACGACGGTTTCCTCCCCTTTCAAGGGAGGCTAATAAAGGAAAGGAATGATTCTTATGTCAAAATCCCTGTATATCCCGGAAGGTTATTCTTCTGCACTGACTCTTCGCCAGACACAGCACGCTATCAAATATATCAAGGATGTTTTTCAGCAGGCACTGTCCTTCGGACTGACCCTTGACCGTGTAACCGCACCGCTTATCGTTCGGAAAGGCAGCGGCATCAATGACGACCTAAACGGCGTTGAGAGAAAGGTTGACTTCACCATTAAGGAAATCGACGGCGAAGGCGAAGTTGTACAGTCCCTTGCAAAATGGAAGCGCATGGCTCTTTACCGCTACGGCTATCAGCCGGAGGAAGGCATTTATACCGATATGAACGCCATCAGACGTGATGACGATACTGACAATATTCACTCAATTTTCGTTGACCAGTGGGACTGGGAGAAGGTCATTACCCGTGAGGAACGGAATATTGATACTCTGAAGGAAACCGTCAGAAACATTGTAAAGGCTGTGTACAACACAAACCGCAAGCTTCATCTCCGTTATCCTCAGCTGACAGCCTCAATCTGTCCGGAGCCGTTCTTCATCACTTCACAGGAGCTGGAGGATATGTACCCGGACAAAACTCCCAAGGAACGTGAAAACATCATCACAAAGGAACATAAGACAGTATTTGTTATGCAGATAGGCGGCAAACTTGCAAGCGGCGAAAAGCATGACGGCAGAGCTCCTGACTACGACGACTGGTCACTGAACGGCGACCTGCTTTTCTGGAACGAAGTTCTTGGCAGTGCGCTGGAGGTATCTTCCATGGGTATTCGTGTTGATGAAACATCTCTCCAGAAGCAGCTGGCAGAATGCGGCGCCCTTGACAGAAACAAGTACGAATATCACAAGATGATTACAGAAGGCACACTTCCTCTAACAATAGGCGGAGGAATCGGTCAGTCAAGACTCTGTATGCTTCTTCTGGAAAAGGCTCACATAGGCGAAGTTCAGTCGTCAATATGGCCTGAGGATATGTGCGAAAAGTGCAGGGAAAACGGAATTATTCTCTTATAAAAGCAAAAAAGGCTGCCGCAGTGAAAAGCGGCAGCCTTTTATTATTTATGATAAAAGAGATTCAAGTTCAGTTACAAGCTCATCAAAGAGTCTTAATGCGTCCTCAACAGGCTTCTGGGATGTCATGTCAGCACCTGCGATTTTAAGAAGAGATATTGGATCTTTGGAACAGCCGCCCTTTAAGAATTCTGTATAATCCTTAACAGCACTTTCGCCTTCCTTCAGAATACGGTCAGACAGTGCTATTGCAGCGGAAAATCCTGTTGCATACTGATATACATAGAATTCATTGTAAAAATGGGGTATCCTCAGCCATTCAAGAGCAATCTCATCATCAATGAACATATCCTCACCGAAGTAATCCTCATTGAGTTTTCTGTAGATTTCGCAAAGTCTGTCAGGAGTAACAGGTTCGCCTTCGGCATAAAGGCTGTGAGCTTTCTTTTCAAATTCCGCAAACATTGTCTGTCTGAAGAGTGTACCCTTGAACTGGTCGATAAAATGATTGATAAGATACGCCTTTTCCTGTTTGTCATTGCTTTGTGAAAGCATATAGCGCATAAGAAGAGCCTCGTTGCAGGTGGAAGCAACCTCTGCCACAAAAATTCTGTAGCCTGCATAGGTATATGACTGTGCCTCGTGTGAATACATTGAATGGAGGGCATGACCCATTTCATGAACCAGTGTAAACACATCATCAAGCTTGCCCTGATAGTTCAGAAGCACGTAAGGGTGGGTTCCGTATGCGCCCCATGAATAGGCACCGCTGCATTTGCCGATATTTTCATATACATCTATCCAGCGGTTTGAAAAGCCCTCTTCCAGACGTCTGAGATAATCTTCACCCATAGGAGCAAGACCTGCCCGTGCCAGCTCCTTTGCCTCTTCAAAGGTATATTTTTTGTCGTAATCCGAAACAAGAGGAACATAATTATCATAGAAATGATGCTCAGAAATGCCAAGAACCTTCTTTCTGAGAGAAATATAACGGTGCATTGAAGGCAGATTTTTTCTTACCGTTTCAATGAGTCTGTCGTATACAGAAAGGGGAATTTCATTTTGCGAAAGGGACTGCTCCAGAGCAGAGCCGTACTTTCTGACATCTGAATAGAATCCTGCCTTTTTGATATTTGCTGCATATGCTGCGCCGATAGTGTTTTTGAACTGTCCGTAAACGCCGTAAAACTTCTTGAAAGCCTCAGTTCTGACTCTGCGGTCCTGGGATTCCATAAAGCCAACGAATCGTTCGATTGTAAGCTCCTTTGATTCGCCATTTTCATCTGTGATTTCACCGAATTTAAGGTCAGCGTCATTGAGCATACTGAAAATATCGTCGGCAGCTGACGCCATTTCAGTGGATTTTGCAATAATTGCCTCCTCAGCAGATGAAAGAGTATGCTCCTTTCGTGCAAGTATGCGCTCCAGAAGAAGACGGTAGTGGGAAAGTTTGCTGTCATTTATATATGATGATAATGTTTCGTCTGGAAGTGACAGAAGCTCCGATTCAAAAAATGACCCTGCTTCAGCAAGCTTTGACGCAAGAGTCTGCATTTGTGCGGAATATCCCTGGTATTTTGTAACGTTCATGTCCTCGTGAAGGTGCATATTTGCGTATACATACAGTTTTTCAAAAAGCTGTTCAGTTTCCTCAAGCTTTACAAGGAATGACAGTACGGTTTCCGCACCTTCTGACAGTCTTCCTCTGAATGCGGAAATCTCAGGCAGGAGGTTCTGTACAATCTTATATTCTTCTTCAAAAATCTCATCAGAAGCGCACAGATCCTGAAGATTCCATGTGTTTTCTGTAAGGACTTCGCATCTTTTAAGCGGTTTTGAGTTTTCCATGGTGATTTTCTCCTTTTGTTTTTTACTTTGAAATTTATGTTAACTGAAAGATTCAGGTTTTTAACCCTCCCACTGCCTTCGGCAGTTTCCCTCCCTTTCAGGGAGGGCACTATCTCCGCAAAATTATGCTTTAACCATAATTTTTAGCAATAGCATAAACCTTACGGGTAAAAAGGCTCTCCTGAAAGGACAGTCGCCATCTTTAGGGCGATTGTGTCAGGCACTTTTCCGCTTGTGCGAGGTTTTTAACCTCTTAACATTATACCATAACCCAAAGTATTTTTCAATAAAAATCCAATTATTTAAAAAGGCATAATATCAATTAAAATCAAATTGTTAGGAAAAATGACTTATTTTGTAAAATAAGAGGTAAGTCTTGACAAACTGCCTGCACTGTGATATAATGTTATTGTGAAAAGTTAGGTTAGCCTAACTTTATGATTATATCGTATCAGCAGAAAACAATGAATGAAAGGCGGAGATTTTATGACGCTGTATTCAGCAGAAGAGGGAAGAGAATATAACATTAGATCAATAGAAACAAATGACGAGGAACTCAACAGCTTTTTGTTTTCACTGGGCTGCTACAGCGGAGAACCTGTCACGGTTATCTCCCATATGAAAAGCGGCTGCATTGTTTCTATAAAGGACGGAAGATACAGCATTGACAAGGCTCTTGCAAAGGCAATTAAAATTTAATATAGAGGGCACCTCTAAAAACCCACTCATCCGTCATCTGAAGCACATCTTCACGCCATCTTCACTTTCAAAAAAACTTGAAATACACAAAGTACTTGTGCCCCTTGTGGGTATTACGGCGTTTTTCCTCAAGTGAATCTGCCGCAAATCTGTGCCTCATCTGACGAATTCGGAGTATTTAGAGATGCCCTGGACTTAATGCTTATATTTTTTGCGATATGGTTAGTGAGCACTAACATATATTACAAACAAAGGAGGATGTGAGATGAAGATTGCATTAACAGGTAATCCCAACAGCGGAAAGACCACAATGTTCAATGCCCTTACCGGCATGAATGAACGTGTGGGAAATTGGGCGGGTGTTACTGTTGACAAGAAGGCTCATGCAATAAAAAAGTGTTATTACAGCGGTGATGAGGAACTTATAGCAGTAGACCTTCCGGGTGCATATTCAATGTCGCCCTTTACAAGCGAGGAAAGTGTTACAAGCACCTACGTTAAAAATGAAAGTCCTGACGTTCTTATAAATATTGTTGACGCTACTAATCTCAGCAGAAGCCTGTTTTTCACAACACAGCTTTTAGAGCTTGGTATACCAATGGTCATAGCACTGAACAAGACGGATGTAAACATAAAAAAAGAAAACAAAATAGACACTGCGGGACTTTCGGCAATACTTGGCTGTCCTGTTATAGATACAATATCCACTTCATCAGAAGGACTTAGCGAAGTGGTAAAGGCTGCTGTGGAGCAGTGCGGCAAGGTTCATAAGCCACCCTATTATGAGGGAGATATTGACCTTACGGACAGAAAAGCAGTTGAAGCTGCCGACAGAAGGAGATATGCTTTTGTGAACAGCATTGTTGCACAGGTGGAAAGGCGAAAGGTTCTCACAAGAGAAAAGAATGCAAGCGATAAAATTGACATGATACTCACCAATAAATGGCTGGGAATACCGATTTTTGCAGCTGTAATGTTTCTTGTGTTCCAGATTTCCCAGGCGTGGGTTGGTCCCTGGCTTGCAGATAAGCTTGAAATAGTACTCACAGCATTTCAGGAATGGGTAGGAGGATTCTTTACAAATGCAAATCCTCTTCTGTATGCCATTCTGATTGACGGTGTAATAGGCGGACTGATTGCCGTAGTAGGATTTCTTCCTCTTGTAATGATAATGTACTTTATGATCGCACTTCTGGAGGACTGCGGATATATGGCACGTGTTTCCGTGGTACTTGACCCCATATTCAAAAGAGTGGGACTTTCCGGAAAATCTGTTATACCATTTGTTATAGGTACAGGCTGCTCGATTCCGGGAGTAATGGCTTGCCGCACCATACGAAATGAACGTGAACGCCGTGCCGCTGCAATGCTGACGCCATTCATGCCCTGCGGAGCAAAGCTGCCTGTAATTGCACTTTTTGCAGGTGCATTCTTTGAAAACGCATCATGGGTGGGAACTATGATGTATTTTGCAGGTATTGTACTTATCTTTTTCGGCGCTCTGCTGATAAATAAAATTACAGGCAATAAGGCTAAGAAATCATTTTTCATCATAGAGATCCCGGAATATAAGGCGCCCTCTTTATGGAGAGCATTTGGTTCAATGTGCAGCCGTGGCTGGGCGTACATAGTAAAGGCTTCGACGGTTATACTTATCTGCAATACAGCTGTTCAGATCATGCAGACCTTTAGCTGGAGCTTTGAAGTTGCTCAGTCTGCTGATGAATCCATACTGGCGTCAATTGCACATCCCTTTGCATATCTGCTTTTCCCTGTTGTGGGCGTACTTTCATGGCAGCTGGCTGCTGCTGCTATTACCGGATTTATTGCAAAGGAAAATGTTGTAGGTACCCTGGCGGTATGCTTTGCAGGCCTTGAAAATCTTATAGATACTGAGGAGCTTTCTCTCATTGAAGGAGCCGGAAATGAGGCTGTGTCTGTTTTCGCAATTTCGAAGGCGGCAGCCCTTGCATATCTTATGTTCAATCTGTTTTCACCGCCATGCTTTGCAGCAATTGCAGCCATGAGCAGTGAAATGAAAAATGCAAAATGGCTCTTCGGCGGAATCGGACTTCAGCTATGTACCGGTTTTACTGTTGGTTTTATAGTTTATCAGACAGGCACCCTTATCTCAACAGGAGCATTCGGCGCAGGACTTGTTCCGGGTCTGATAGCTGTATCTGCTATGGCACTGGGTATTGCATGGCTTTGTGTTACGGTCGAAAGCCGTTCAAAGAAGAAAACAATGGAAACAGTCTGAGGATAGGCGGAAATTATGGAAAATATAATTATTCTGGCTGTACTTATTATAGTAACAGGACTTGCAGGGTTTTACATATACAGAGCAAAGAAAAACGGTAAAAAATGTATAGGCTGTCCCGATTCCTGCAATTGCTCCTGCAGGGAATGTCCGGGTTCCTGCAAAAATAAAAACAACAACTGAAAAAAGGACTGCTGCAGTAATCTCAATCTGCGGCAGTCCAGATC
>JBJERG010000110.1:0-6844 GCA_051882155.1 Ruminococcus sp. | reverse complement strand
TTATCGATATCAAGATAAAAGACTGATTCAAGATCTCCGCTGTATAGTACATGTGGTTCTCCAGCATAGAAATAATCTTCTTTCACTGCAGGCGGCAGTATAAGGGTATCAATTATCCCTGCGGCGTGTTCGGAGTACAGCGAAAGGGCAGCAGCTGCGTCGTTTATGGTGATTTCGCCGTCCTTGTCCATATCAGCGGCGTTTTTCTGTATCTCGTTTATTTCAGCAGGAAGTCCTGCCGCATTACCGGAGTAGCAGGAAAGCATTATACCTACATCAGAAAGGGTTATGTCAGCATCTCCGTCAACGTCGCCCTTGCCATAGGCTGTCTGGTCGAGAAAGGTGACGTTATCCATGTAAGCGTAGTATTCTTCAATGCTTACACCGTCATCAATTGTTCCATTGAGTTCACCACGATATCCCGTAACAAACTCATCTTCGCCATTTTGGTTGAATTTGTAGAGAAGCTTACTGCCGAACATATCTGTATAAATATATCCAATAAATGTTTCACCTGTATTATTGTCCTTTACAAGATGCAATTTATAATTCATATGATCATTAGAAATTCTTTTATACAATGTATAGGGTTCAGAATCGCCATTGTAGACATAATATACATCAGAAATAGCATAATGATCATACTTGGAACCAATATAATAATACCCAATTTTTTCCTTTTCTCCGTCACCGTCAATATCAATATTGAAAGACCGCTGAAAATATCCGGTATAATCTTCAATAATCATAGTTTCTGGAAAAACCTCATTCTCTGCTGACACATACTGAGCATTAAAAGCAATATCCGAAAAAATCAATGTGCCTGCTGTAACAACAGCGCCGACCTTGCTAAATATATCCATAATTATATCCTCGTTCCCAGCTTAACCGAATATTCATCTCTGAAAGAGTCAAATCTGTCCTCGTCAATGGCGTCACGTATCTTTTCCATAAGAGTATTGTAAAAATAAAGATTATGCTGTACCGCCAGTCTTCCTGCCAGCTGTTCATTCGCCTTGAAAAGATGCCGCACATATGCACGGGAGAAATTGCGGCAGGTGGGGCAGTCACACTTAGTATCAAGAGGAAGGTCGTCTGTCCTGTACTTCTCATTTGTGATGTGCATGATTCCTTCCCATGTGAATACCGTACCGTGACGGGCATTTCTGCTGGGCATTACGCAGTCGAACATATCAACTCCTCTGTATACCGCTTCAATGATGTTCTGAGGTGTTCCAACACCCATGAGATAACGTGGCTTATCCGTGGGCATGAATGGCTCCACCTCTTCAATGATGTGATACATCACCTCTGCAGGTTCGCCTACAGCAAGACCGCCGATAGCATATCCGTCAAGACCGAACTGTGCAATCTCCTTCATGTGGGATACTCTTATCTCGTCAAATGTTCCGCCCTGGTTTATGCCGAAAAGCATCTGCTTCGGGTTGATAGTGCCCTCCTGTGCGTTAAGCTCTGCCATTTTCTTCTGACAGCGTTCAAGCCAGCGGGTGGTTCGTGCGCAGGAATCCTTTACATATTTAAAAGGAGATGGATTCTCAACGCATTCATCAAATGCCATTGCAATGGTAGAAGCAAGATTCGACTGAATCTGCATACTTTCCTCCGGACCCATGAATATTCTTGCTCCGTCAATATGGGACTGGAAATATACCCCCTCTTCCTTTATGCGTCTGAGCTTGGACAGGGAAAATACCTGGAATCCGCCGCTGTCCGTAAGAATAGGCTTTTTCCAGTTCATGAATTTATGCAGTCCGCCCATTGTGCGGACAAGCCTGTCGCCGGGTCTGAGGTGAAGGTGATATGTGTTGCAAAGCTCCACCTGGCATTTAAGGTCTGCAAGGTCGACAGAGGATATGCCGCCTTTGATAGCTCCGGCAGTTCCCACATTCATGAAAAAGGGCGACTGAATGGTTCCGTGTACCGTTTCAAAGGTGCCTCTTCTGGCGTGACCGTCTTTTTTGAGTAAGGTAAACATTGTGTAAATATCCTCCGTATTATAAAATGCACATAGCGTCACCGAAGCTGAAGAATCTGTATTTCTCCTCAACAGCAACCTTGTAAGCCTTCATGGTTTCCTCGTATCCCAGAAATGCAGATACAAGCATTATAAGCGTACTTTCCGGCAGATGAAAATTCGTCACAAGTCCGTCAAGTACCTTGAATTCATATCCGGGATAAATGAAAATATCCGTGTATCCCTCATCCGGAACAACTTCACCTCCGTGGGCAGTTGCAACAGCTTCAAGGGTACGGCAGCTGGTAGTGCCGACAGCAATGACACGTCCGCCATTTGCCTTGGTTTTCTTGATTTTTTCGGCGGTTTCCTCCGGAAGCATATAATGCTCGCTGTGCATTTTGTGTTTAAGAACATCGTCCTCCTTTACCGGACGGAATGTTCCCAGTCCCACATGAAGGGTTACATATGCAAGTTCCACGCCCTTGTCCTGAAGCTTCTGAAGCATTTCCTTTGTAAAGTGAAGTCCTGCTGTAGGTGCGGCGGCAGAACCTGTTTCACGGGAATAAACCGTCTGATAACGTTCCTTGTCCTCCAGCTTCTTTGTAATATAGGGCGGCAATGGCATCTGTCCCACCTCTTCAAGGGCGGTGTAGAAATTTCCCTCGCAGAAAAACTGCACGATACGGTTGCCGTCTTCCTTCACTTCCACAACCTCCGCTGTAAGACGTCCTCCGCCGAAGGTGAACCTTGCCCCGGGCTTTGCCTTTTTGCCGGGACGGCAGATTATTTCCCAGAGCTTGTTGCCCTTCTGTTCAAGGAGAAGAAATTCTATGAATGAACCTGTGCCTTCCTTTTCACCATAAAGACGTGCAGGCAGAACACGGGAATCATTCAGCACCAGCAAATCACCTTTTTTCAGAATATCGCATAAATTATAGAAATGCCCGTGGGATATGTTTCCTGTGCTGCGGTCGATCTCCATAAGACGTGAATGATCTCTCGGCTCCACAGGGGTCTGGGCAATGTAACTTTCCGGCAGTTCATAGTAAAAATCTGATTTTTTCATTTTAATCTCCTGTTTTTTTTAAAAATTCTATTGACATGGAACCGCAAAAATGATATTATAGAGATAAGAACTATCACGGTTCTAAGGCAGAGGCGCACTTCCGATCAGTATTGTCTGACAGGGTAACCAAATCCGTTCTATGCAGGCAGGAAAGGCTGAAGTGCCGAAGATACAGCTCTGGTAAGGCTGCGTCTGGTCAGATACCCGAAGAGGGCTTTGACTGTCATCGTTATGATGGAGTGCTGTCCCATACACAGTTTGTGTTTTGGTACTATTCTATTATATCGTATGAGCAGCCGGTTTTCAACCGGTTTTTTCATATTTTTTAGTTTTTTGGAGGAATTACAAAAATGAAACAGTTTCATGTGGGTATTATTGGTGCAACAGGTATGGTGGGACAGCGTTTTGCAACGCTCCTTGCAGAGCACCCTTGGTTTGATGTAAAGGTTCTGGCAGCTTCTCCCAGAAGCGCAGGCAAGACTTATAAGGAAGCGGTAGGAAACCGCTGGGCAATGACAGTTCCAATGCCGGCATCCATGGAAAATATGATCATCATGGACGCACAGGCTGATATTGAGAAGATCGCAGGCATGGTTGACTTTGTTTTCTGTGCCGTTGATATGAAAAAGGAAGACATCAAGGCTCTTGAAGAGGCTTATGCAAAGGCTGAATGCCCTGTTGTTTCCAACAACTCCGCACACAGATTCACAGCAGACGTTCCTATGGTCATTCCGGAGGTAAATCCCGACCATATCGAAATTATTGAAAGCCAGAGAAAGCGCCTCGGCACAAAGAGAGGCTTCATTGCAGTCAAGTCCAATTGCTCTATCCAGAGCTATGTTCCCGCACTTTCACCTCTGCGTCAGTTCGGCATAAAGAACATTCTTGCCTGCACATACCAGGCAATTTCCGGCGCAGGCAAGACTTTTGAAACATGGCCTGAAATGATCGACAATGTTATTCCCTTTATCGGCGGTGAAGAGGAGAAGTCCGAACAGGAGCCGCTGAAGGTATGGGGTACAATCGAAAACGGCGAGATCGTAAAGGCAGAAAAGCCCCTTATCACAACACAGTGCCTTCGTGTACCGGTTTCTGACGGACATACAGCTGCTGTATTTGTAAGCTTTGAGAATAAGCCTTCAAAGGAAGAAATTCTGAAGACATGGGCAGAATTTGCAGGCGTTCCCCAGGAGCTGGAGCTTCCCAGCGCACCAAAGCAGTTCCTTAACTACTTTGAAGAGGATAACCGTCCCCAGGCTAAGCTTGACCGCAACCTTGAAGGCGGAATGGCTGTATCTGTAGGCCGTCTTCGTGAGGATACAATGTTCGATTACAAGTTTGTATGCCTTTCTCACAATACACTGAGAGGTGCAGCAGGCGGTGCGGTTCTTCTGGCAGAGCTTCTGGCTGCAAAGGGCTATTTTGACAAGGATTAATTTTGACATTTATATTATAACAAGGAGGAATTCCTAATGAAAAACACTATTTTCACAGGCGCAGGCGTTGCTATTGTAACTCCTATGCTGGCAGACGGTGCGGTTGATTTTGACGGTCTGAGAAAGATCATTGATTTCCAGATCGACGGCGGCACTGACGCAATCATCATTTGCGGAACAACAGGCGAATCTTCTACTCTTGATGATGAAGAACACCGTGCAGCTATCCGCTGTGCTGTTGAGCATACTGCAAACCGTGTACCTGTTATTGCGGGTACAGGCAGCAACGATACAAAGTATGCTGTTGAGCTTTCAAAGGAAGCAGAAGATCTGGGAGCAGACGGACTTCTGGTGGTTACACCTTACTATAACAAGTGTACTCAGAAGGGTCTGTATCAGCACTATATGCAGATTGCTGACAATGTGAATATTCCCATGATTCTGTACAATATTCCCAGCAGAACAGGTGTTGCCATTGATATTTCAACAGTTGAGGCACTGGGTCAGCACAGGAATATCGCTGCTGTAAAGGAAGCTTCCGGCAATATCAGCTATACTGCTAAGCTGGCTGCAAAGTGCGGTGACCTGGTGGACATTTACAGCGGCAATGACGATATGATCGTTCCCATTATGTCACTGGGCGGAAAGGGCGTTATTTCCGTACTTTCCAATATTCTTCCCAAGGAAACCCACCAGATGTGCCAGTACTGTCTTGACAATAATTTTGCAGAGGCTGCAAAGCTTCAGCTTGAGTATCTTAAGCTTATCAATACTCTGTTTATCGAGGTAAATCCCATTCCTGTAAAGGCTGCCATGAATATGATGGGTCTGCCGGCAGGTCCCTGCAGAATGCCTCTCTGCGAAATGACAGATGAGCATATTGAAGCTATGAGAGCTGTTCTCACTGAAAAGGGTCTTATCGGCTGATTTCAGGCTTACAGGGAAAGGATATCTAAAGGTACAGGAATATGACAAATATTGTAATTTGCGGCGCAAATGGTAAAATGGGTCATACCGTTGCTTCCTGCATTGAATCCCGTGAGGATTGCAGAGTTATTGCGGGAATTGATTCATACACAAAGGTTTACAGTGATTTTCCCATTGTTGAAACTCCCTCTGAACTGACGGAGCAGCCTGATGTTATCATTGACTTTTCAAATCCCTCATCTCTGGAGGCACTGCTTGAATACGGTCTTACCCATAACGTTGCCCTTGTTCTTGCAACAACAGGCTACAGTGATGAGCAGATAGCTAAAATCAAGGCTGCGTCTGAACAGATACCGGTGTTCTTCACATTCAATATGTCACTGGGTATCAATCTTCTGGTACAGCTTGCAAAAACTGCTGTATCGGTTCTGGGAGATCAGTTCGACATTGAAATCGTGGAAAAGCACCACAATCAGAAAATTGACGCACCAAGCGGTACTGCTATAATGATTGCCAATGCAATTAACGAAACACGTGACAATCAGTATCACTATGTATACGACCGCCATGCAAGACGTATGAAGCGTGAAAAGTCCGAGATCGGTATGCACGCTATCAGAGGCGGTACGATTGTGGGTGAGCATGACGTTATCTTTGCAGGACGTGACGAGGTTATCACACTGTCCCACAGTGCGGCTTCAAAGAGCGTATTTGCCGTGGGCGCAGTAAATGCTGCCGTATTTGTAAGCGGCAAGCCGGCAGGTATGTACGACATGGCACAGCTTGTGGAAAGCCAGAAGGCATAAATCTTATCAGAACAAAAATAAAGACTGCTGCAGACGATAACTGCAGCAGCTTTTTTATCACTCTTTGCCCAGTATTTTTTTAAGGTCTTTTTCAGGCTGGCTTGTGGGATGCAGACTGAATTTTTCCTGTAGAATATTCATCACATTGGGCGAAATAAATGCAGGCAGAGTAGGACCCAGGTAAATGTTCTTTATTCCAAGGTAAAGAAGAGTGAGAAGAATACATACAGCCTTCTGTTCAAACCATGAAAGAACAAGAGTAAGAGGAAGATCGTTTACCGTGCAGTCAAATGCCTTTGCAAGAGCGGCGGCAATAACAACAGCACTGTATGCGTCGTTGCACTGACCGCAGTCCAGGATTCGTGGAATGCCCTCTATATCTCCCAGATCCAGATCGTTGAGTCTGTATTTTCCGCAGGCAAGGGTCAGAATAACAGTATCCGGCGGAGTAAGCTTTGCAAAATCTGTATAGTAGCTTCTGCTGGGCGACGCTCCGTCACAGCCGCCGATTAAAAAGAAATGACTGATTTTGCCTCTTTTTACAAGATCAATTATTTTGCCGGCGTTTGCGATTACCGCATTGTGAGCGAATCCTGTCACAACAGTCTTTCCGCCGTTCATGCCTGTCATT
>JBJERG010000109.1:0-6881 GCA_051882155.1 Ruminococcus sp. | reverse complement strand
CATTGCCGCTTCTGTAAGCCTCCATGAGGTTCGGTATTCCGATAAGGGATTCCGGCAGGAAAGTCAGCGGGTCAAGATATTCATCTGCAATACGCCTGTAAAGCACTCCTATTCTCGTTTTGCCGCCGGAATATGTACGATGATACAGAATGTTATCCTCAACAAAAAGCTCGTCGTTCTGAACAAGTACTGAATCTGTCTGCTCCGCAAGATAGGAATGTTCAAAATACGCTGCGTTATAACGTCCGGGAGTGAGTATGGCTCTTATGCCGCCGCAGTTTGCGTAATCCATTGTTTCTTTCAGAAGAACTGCATAGTTGCGGTTGTCGATTATACTGTTTTCTGAGAATGCCTCCGGTGCTGCGATTCTTGTAAGCTCTCTTGCAATAAGCGGATATGAAGCCCCCGATGGAATACGCAGGTTATCCTCCAGTATGTACCATTCCCCGTCCCTTGCCTGGACAAGGTCTATACCGGAAATATGGCTGTATATCCTGTTTTTCGGTGTTATACCTTCGCACTGAGCAAGATAACCCTTCGATATGTAGATGAAATCCTCGGGGATTATGCCGTCCTTTACTATCTTTTTTTCATGATAAATATCAAAAAGGAACTCATTCAGGGCGTTTACACGCTGAACAAGTCCCTTTTCAATGCTCCTGAAATCCTCTGCCGATATTACTCTTGGTATAGGATCGAAGGGAAAAAACTGCTCATTAAACACGCCGTTTTTGTATATTCCGAATTTGACGCCGTAACGTCTTAGCAGATTGTTTATCTCATCAGAATTGCCAACTGACTTTGTATACTGTTCCTGCTGCTTTAACTGTGCCATTTCCACTCACTCCGTTTCTCACAATTTATTAATAAAAAAGCGGCGCCTTTCCCTCCTGGGAAAGACACCGTTGCCTTCTTTATTTACAGGTTTATTATATCACTCCGCTGCTGCATTGTCAATAAATTACAGCAACTATTTAAGATTAAAATCTTTTTCGGAATATTTTTTATTTCTGCAAGGAATACTCCCTCTTTTCTGTTTTTTCTTCGCCGGTGTCATCTCATATCCAGTTCAATGTACTGCTTTTCCTTGTTTATGGATTTATATGCCGGACGAATGATTCGTTTGCCGCTGTTGATTTCTTCAAATCTGTGGGCGCACCAGCCTGCCATTCTGGAAACAGCAAACAGCGGAGTAAACAGATCCTGAGGTATTCCAAGCATTTTATATACAAATCCGCTGTACATATCAATGTTGGCACACATTGCTTTATCGGATCCCTTTACCTCTTCAAATACTGCCGGAGTGATCTTCTCGATAGCTTCAAGGAGATGAAATTCTTTTTCAAATTCTGTTCCCGCAGCCATTCTGCCTGCATATTTTTTCAGCATAACAGCTCGTGGATCGGAAAGCGTATATACTGCGTGTCCCATACCGTAGATAAGGCCGCTGCCATCTCCGGCTTCCTTTCTCAGAATCTTTTTCAGAAATTCTGACAATTCCTCATAATCGCTCCAATCCTTTACATTTTCCTTTATAAGCTCATGCATTTCTATAACTTTGCGGTTGGCTCCGCCATGACGAGGTCCTTTCAATGAACCAACCGCCGCAGCATAAGCTGAATATGGATCAGTTCCCGATGATGTCAGCACACGGCAGGTGAATGTTGAATTGTTGCCGCCGCCGTGTTCAGCATGGAGCATAAGCATAAGATCAAGCAGTTTTGCTTCGTCGTGAGTAAATTTTCTGTCAGGACGAAGTGTTGACAGGATATTTTCAGCTGTTGACTGTCCCTTTATCAAAGGGTGCATTATCATTGTTTCCCCTCTGTAATAACGTCTCTTTGCTTCATATGCACAAATCATTATTACAGGCATTTTTGCGATAAGAGATATTGCTGTATCTACTTCGTGTTCAGCAGTTTTTGCTTCCGGATCAGAATCATACGAATACAATGCAAGTATTGAACGTGCCATTTTATTCATAATATCAGATGATGGAGCTTTGAGTATCATATCCTCAAAAAATGTACCGGGAAGAGAACGCTGATCAGATAATACATCGTTAAACTCATCAAGTTCATCTTTATCAGGAAGTTTTCCTGTAAGAAGCAGAAAAGCTATTTCTTCAAAACCAAATCTGTCTTCAGACATAACCTTATCTATAAGTTCACTTATACTGTACCCTCTGAATATCAGCTTGCCTTCAGCTGCTTTTTTCTCTCCGTCATCAACAACATAACCGTGAACATTGCAGATGTTTGTAACTCCTGCCATTACACCTGTTCCGTCTGAATTTCTAAGTCCACGCTTAACACCGTACTTGTCAATATATTTCGGTGAAATATTATTATTCTCAGCAAATGTCGAATACATAGTTTCTTTTACCATAATGCTATCGCCCCTTTATACAAAAAAGGTGCATTCTCCCATACCCAACAGGAGAAGCACCCTTGCTCAATAACTATTTATATTGTATCACACAAGTCGTTTTGTGTCAACAAAGTTCTGATTTTTGGTGATTGTATTATCAAAATGGCGCTCTGCCGTTATTTATTTAACTGACTTAACCGTTTCTGTATAGTTTCTTAAGCTTTTTTACAACAGAATTTCCGCCGCCGTCATTGATATAAACATCGTATTCTCCTTTTATGCTGCCGAATGTAACCGTCTTTTCCGCACCTGTATGTTCCTTAAGCTTTTTTATCATTTCTGTCTTTGAGGCATTTCCGGAGAATATTTTAAGATATGAAAAGCCCTTATATTCAGACACTGAAGCAGTTATTCTTGCACTTGCTCCCAGCTGGCTTTTCAGCTTTTTTTCAAAAGAAACCACTTTGTCTTCTTCTGCCAGGACAGTGAGATACAGAACCCTTTCGCCATTGCGTCGGTACTCTTTGCGGACATAGTTCCTGTAAAGTGAATGACGGTGTGTTTCAAAGAGATTTCTCTCTGCGTCATTGTGAAATGTACCATAGAATATAAGGAGAGTTGTATCATACATTGCATTTACAAAGCAATGCAGACCCTCGGCTGAAATTATCCTCTCAGCCCTTGTACATACATCAGGAGGAAGAAAAACCGTTTCGATATACTGCTTTTCCTTTATGTCATAAAGCGCAGCACCATCCATTACAATAACAGGCAGCTGAAGTTCCACACCTTCCATAAGAGATACAAGTTCAGCAGGTGTTCTGACTGTGGATATAGAAAATTTCACCCCTGACCTTATAAGTCTGTTAAGCTCTACCTTGCTGTAGGGAATACTGTGGGTATCAGAGGATATAAGAACATCATCAATACCGCTTATGTAAAGGGTTTCTGTATCGTGTTTTACAGGGAGATGAAAGTTATTCACACCTACCCCAACTGCAATTCCTATGAATGTATCAATCACCCTGTTGAGAACGAATATATATGGGTTATCATCAAAGGAATGATTCAGCACAATGCTTAAAAATACCACACAGGAGAAGAATGCAGCGTTTCTCTTATTCATAATTACAGTGAAATATATAACAGGAATTATCATGGCACTTGCTGCCATATATACAAATACAGGCGCCGTAATATGTATGAAGTCCACTCCCAAAAGGAGTGCCAGTCCAAATGCTGCTCCTGTTAATGTTCCGAATATCCTTTGCCATGCATTATTCTTTGTTGTGCTTCCATACTGCTGCATACACCATAATGCAGCCAGTGCACTGTAAAAAGGTATCCCGTTACTTATCGGCATCAAGCTGCGAATATAGTATACTATCATACATAACGCCACTGATACTGATGATTTTATGATTCTTTGACCAATAGGCGGGAATTTTTTCAATGATACCACCCCCTGGAACCAGTGCTTGCCGCATATATGAATCAAGTCATTTACTGCACAAAAACAGATTCTTTATTTTCCGGTTCCTGATAATTTTTCTGTAAGAGTAAACAACAAAAACGGTACCGAAAAAATCAGCACCGTTGCTCTTTGATTATATTTTATCACACTGAAGTTGATTTGTCAATAAGGTATTTCATTATTCTGTTTCGGCAGATCATAATAAAACCTATTCTGTAATATGTGCAGCTCTCCTTTTCTTTTAAATAAAACTTAATTGACTATTCATGGAAACAAAATCAAGCTGTGTATCAGATTCGGCATCTGCATTATTTAGTATTTCATCTATCGTGAGATATGATTTATTGCTGTATGCCGCTTCACGGAGTGACATCTGATAGATCAGATCAAAGTTCTTCGTTATAGAATCCTGCTTGAGATCTGAAAAGCATATTGCCTGCAGCTTAAATTTGTTGGCGATCTCTATAAATACATCAAGCAGATGCTCAGATGACGTTTCGCCAAAGGGGTTGTCTATCAGGAAAACAGATCTGATATCATCATTGTCATCAATCGTCTGACGCCTTCTTGCATAGGATACAAGCGCTGTATAAACCACAAAGTAAACAAGGAAATGCTCACCGCCGGAATAACGTGACTCCCATTTTTCAAGTCTGCTGTTGCGTTCGTCCTTAAGGCTTTTCCATACTTTGATCTCTACTGAATTACTGCCTGTAACCGCATTAAAAAGCAACCTGTCTGAAAAGAATGAATCTACCCTTCTGAGCAGATCATCATCGTTTACTTTCTCTGCCTCCAGAGTGTTCCTGAGCTTTATAAGCGTGTCATCGACAACGTTGCTTAATCTGTCCTGATAGCCGCTGTCAAGCTTATCAGGTATGCTTATTTGCATTATCCTTTTGCTTTTGCCGTTTATTTTGATGTATGAATGGTATGCGATAGACTTGATCTGATTATACAGAAATTCAGCGTGCTCTTTCATATGGATAATTATATGCTTTCTGTCATTTTCAATCTGTTCAAGCTGTGATGACAGGACTTTGATATTATCACTCAGAAGCCTTTTCTGATCAAGCAGCTGATCATATATCTTAAAGCATTCAATATAGCTGTTACAGCTGTCAACATCAATAAACGACAGTATTTGCGCTATCCATTCTGCATCACCTTTATAACAGTCCTGTATTCTGTCAAACTCTTTTCTTAACTTCTTCCGTTTTTCTCTGACGGCATTTTTAGAATCATTCAAGTCATCACGCAATTTGCAGGCATTGATCTCTGCATCGATGGGCTTGATAGAATCCTCATCTGGAATCAGATCATAATCAATGAGCTTTTCAAGACGATTGAACAGAGAATTATACTTGTTTCGTGATTCAGCTGCCATAGTTTCTGCTTTTTCAGCATTCTCTCGGTTCTCGTCATTCGCAGCACGCCTTTCAGTGTATTTTCCTATGATCTGAGATAATTCCAAAATCGAATCGAATCCGTTTCTGCTTAGTTCCTGCTCTTTCTTTTTCAGAGATATATTATATTTTTCATGTTCTTTTTCTTCGCTTTGCTTACTTTTGTTGCATTCAACAAAATCTTCATAAGCTGCATGTTCTGCCTTTTCCAATTCGCTAAGCTTGCAGGCATCAAACGGAATATCATAATCATCAGAGGTCAGTTTTGCAAAGGAATCATTCAGCCTCTTTTGATTTTCGTTTTTATCTTTTTCGGCTTCGCTGCATATTCTTTCCTGTTCTTTTATGCTGCCCTCATGCGAAGAACTCAGAGCATTAAATTCGATTTCAAGACTGCCAATATCTCCGTCTATTTGCTCATTGCCGGAATAGATCGCAAATGCAGCGGCTTTATTACCAGATGATTCTATATCATTTTGAATTGTTTTAATTTTAACTGCCGCATTATTTATCTCTTCTGATAACTGCTCTTTTCTTTTTTTAATGTCATTGATCGACTTGTTGACAGTGTCGGTCTTACTTAAAGCTTTTGAAAGAGTTTCCCGATTCTCGGCGTCCTTTTCTGCCGCAGCAAGATACTCACGATATTTTCTGTCTTTTATTCTGCTGATATTAAGCGTCATCTCATTTTCACTTATTTTATCATTGATATCTGCAAGCTCAGCGGCGAGGGACTTTTCATTTGCTTCAAGAGTATCTCCAAGGTTTTCAAACTCTTTAAGATGCTCTTCAGCTTTTTTAAGAGAAGCTTTTATCTCCCTGCTTTCTGATTCGGAATATCTGAATACCTCTATACTGCGCATATCAGAGGATATTTTTTCAAGGCGATTTTTATCATGAACTATTCTTTCGTCAAGTTCGGATATCTCACTTTCAAGCTTTGATATATAGCTTTCCCTTGTGCTCGGGTGAAGACTGTCTTTGTTGTAAATACCATAGAACTTAAACACTCCCAGTTCGGCAGAATACCCGGCAGTTTTTAGTTTTTCATCAAATGCTTTTCTGCGAATAACAGGACACACTCTGTCAACTCCAAAATCCCGGGAGATTTCCAATGCCCTGCCGTAATCTCTGTCACCTACGATAAAGCAAAATGGCAGCAGAGGATTTCTGGCGAGAAGTGTATCGAAATAATCGCCTTCCTGCTTTTTCAAATAGTTCTCACCAGTCTGAAAATCAATACCGTTTTGGGTAAGCAGGTCTGCAAAATCCGGCGATGTATGCAGTTTCCCATGGGTCAGCTTATCAAGAGTTTCGTTAAGACGATCTCTTTCCCTGATGTCCTTTTGGTAAATGCTTTCATTATCGTTATATTTTTCTCTTATAGCTGTAAGGTTTTCTTCACGCTCAAAAAGATGTGCGTCAGCAATATCGTATCTGTGTAAAACTTCGGTGATCTCTGCTGCTGCTTTATTCAGCATATCGCATTTGCTCCGGAGGATATGTACTTCCTGAAGCTGTTTGTTTATGTCAGATAAATTCTGCTGCAAGTCCGAGTGATTATCATTGCTTTTGGCTTCAAGCTCGCTTTTTTTGTTGAAAAGCTCCTCTTGTACTTGTTCTGCAATTGT
>JBJERG010000108.1:0-1585 GCA_051882155.1 Ruminococcus sp. | reverse complement strand
CTAGAAAACTTGTATTAATTTTCACTTTTTTCAATAGCTTATCTTGTTTTTGCTGAGTCCTGGGTAATGCTTCTTCCGGTTAAGTATAAGATAACATCCGATGGAAACTATTCAGCGGGTATTCATATGGTTGTATGCTATATAAGTGTTGCAGTTTATACTATACTTTGCGTGGGTCTGTTTATCCGGTATTGGAAAGATATCGACAGAAAGAAAAAAACCGCTATTGGTACAGCTCTTGTCATAGAGATATCAACATCTTTTCTTCAGGCACTAAATCCTACATGGCTAATAAGCGGTATGGGAATGTTTCTCATGACGCTGGCATTTTACCTTACCCTTGAAAATCCGGAAATACTCCGTTCTGAGCTTACTGAACAGAAAATGTCGATGCTGTATCTGAAAAGTCAGGTAAATCCTCATTTTCTGTACAATACTCTTGATACCATACGTATCCAGGCTCAGCTTGGAGGTGACAAGACGGTATCTGATATGCTGATGCGGCTTACAGATTTTTTCAGACTCAGCGTTAAGGTTGACAGGCAGATGGTTCCTCTTGATGATGAGCTTGATCTGTCTGAGGCGTATATTGAGCTTATGTGCTGCCGTTATCCTGAAATAAAGTGCAGTTTTGATATTGATCCGGAGCTTGGCGGAGTGCTTGTTCCGAACTTCATTTTGCAGCCTATCGTTGAAAACAGCTTTATACACGGTCTGAAAAATAAAAGCTACCGTGGTGAAATAAAGATCATTGCAAAGCGAAGTGAAACAAATTCTGATTTTATGGAGATACAGGTAGTTGACAGCGGAGGAGGTTTTGACAGCCAGACTAAGGAAAAGCTGGATGATATGCTTCTGAAATACAATAAACAGAAGCCAAAGCTTGAGGGCAACAGTATAGGAGTCCTCAATGTGCAGAAACGCATAAAGCTTCTGCTGGGAAGGGAAAGCGGACTTAGATACACAGAAAACAGAACAGGAGGAGTAACTGCTCATCTGCTTCTGAAAATAAATGAGAAGGAGTGCATAAAATGAAGAAACTCAGAGTATTACTGGTGGATGATGAGATAATGATCAGGGAAGGCTTCAAGCAGCTGTTTAACTGGTCAGAACACGATTGCGAAGTTGTAGGAGAAGCCGCTGACGGAATGGAAGAACTTAACCGAATAGTTTCTCTCTGACCGTATATAGTTATTATTGATATAAATATACCGATTATGAGCGGACTTAAAGTTATTCAGCTTACAAGGATGAAGCATCCGGATATTGCCTTTGTGATTGTGTCCGGGTATGATGATTTTTCCTATTGTCAGCAGGCTTTAAGAATGCAGATCACGGACTATATTCTGAAACCTGTAAATTATGATGAATTCGGAAGCTGCATTGACAATTTAAGAATATCCATTTTCCAGAAAAATGTGGAGTCGGCAGAAGAAGAAGACAGTAGTGACGCACGTCCGATTGTAAAGATAACAAGATATCTGCAGGAACATCTTGATGATGATATTAGTCTGTCTTCTCTGGCAGAAAGATTTTATCTGAATCCTCAGTATATCAGCCAGCTTTTCAGAAATGAGATCGGAGT
>JBJERG010000107.1:0-6916 GCA_051882155.1 Ruminococcus sp. | reverse complement strand
ATGCTGAAGCTATGGATAAGGACGCAGCAGATACAGACCTTGACGGAAGAATTTATATAAAAGACGCCGCAGAGGTTCTTGATTACTATGCACAAAGTGTAGCAGGCATGGAGCCGGAATGGAATAATATAATAGAAAAACACTCATAAAAAATAATAAGACTGCCGCAGGTTTGTAAAGTTCTGCGGCAGTCTTTTTTTCGCTGATTTCCGTCATCAGCTTTTTGTATGCTTATTGATATATTTTGTTTCGTATTTTGAATAAACGATCCTCTGGTCACGATACAGTCCGTAGTAGCCGGAAAGCATATAGCTTACCGCAACGCCGATAAGAATATAAGCCGGCTGCTGGAACCCGAAGAGTTCAAAGGAAATAATAAGAGAGGTAATGGGGCAGTTTGTTACGCCGCAGAAAATGGATGTCATACCCACAGCGGCGCAAAGCTCCGGAGAGAAGCCTGTGATCTGACCGAAAAGACAGCCGAAGGTTGCTCCGATGAAAAATGACGGAACAATTTCACCGCCCTTGAAGCCTGCTTCTATTGTTATGGCAGTGCATATTATTTTTAAAAGGAAGGCATACCATACGACTTTGCCTTCAAGTGCCTTTTCTATAACGGGAACTCCTGCCCCCAGAAAATCCTGATTTCCCAAAAGAAGGCTTATAATAATAAGTATGCAGCCTGCTGTTATGATTCTTATGTATGGATTTTTAAGGTACTTCTTCATTGCAGTGTTTGTTTTGTGGAGTGTCATACAGAAGACAACACTTAAAAATGCACATAAGACGCCTAAAAGCAATATAAGCAATGCTCCGTGAATGCTCAGCTGGGGAAATACAGCCTTTGCAAAGCTGTCATATTTCACGCCTGCAAATACAGCAAGCCTCCATGCAGTTAAGGAGGATACAACGCAGGGCACAAGGGCGGCATAATACATAACTCCAACGCTGCCTATTTCCATTGCAAAAATAGCAGCAGCAAGAGGAGTTCCGAAGCCTGCTGAAAAAACTGCGCTCATTCCGCACATTACAAGCACTCGTCTTTCCGTATCGTTCATTTTGAAGACACGGCCCATTACAGCTCCTAAGCTTCCGCCTATCTGCAAGGCGGCGCCTTCACGTCCTGCACTTCCGCCCACAAGATGTGTAATAACAGTTGACACAAAAATCATAGGCGCCATTTTACCTGGAATCTCACCCTCCGCATGGATAGATGCGATCACCATATTGGTTCCTCTGTCATTCTGATATTTAAACAAGCGGTACAGCAGTACGATAACCACACCGCCCACCGGCAGGAAGAACATTATCCACGGATAACGGCTCCGTAATCCTGTAGCTTCTGTCATACACAAAGCAAAAAGGCTGCCTATGCCCCCGATCAGCAAGCCTGCCGTCAGGGACAAGATCAGCCATCGCATAAACAGACGCATATGTGATACACTGTGAATGACATAACGCAGAATACGTATTCTGCTGTGAGTCAAAAAGCGTCCTGCATTCATGATCAATAATTCTCTGCTTTTACCATAAAATAGGACTGGGGATGAGCGCATACAGGACAAACCTCAGGAGCCTTCTTGCCTATGCAGATGTGACCGCAGTTTGCGCATTCCCAGACAGTATCGCCGTCCTTGGAGAATACAAGACCGTCCTTAACATTTGCCAGCAGCTTGCGGTAACGCTCTTCATGGAATTTTTCAATCTTTCCAACTTCTTCAAAGAGAAATGCAATGTGGTCAAAGCCTTCTTCTCTTGCGTCCTTTGCAAAGGATGCGTACATATCAGTCCATTCGTAATTTTCACCTGCAGCAGCGTTTTCAAGGTTTTCAGCAGTTGTACGCATATCAGAACCGTACAGAAGCTTGAACCATATCTTAGCGTGTTCTTTTTCATTGTTTGCAGTTTCTTCAAAAAGCTTTGCTATTTGAACATAGCCTTCCTTCTTTGCCTTGGAAGCAAAATAGGTGTACTTGTTTCTTGCCTCCGATTCTCCGGAAAAAGCAGCTTTCAGATTAGCTTCGGTTTTAGAGCCTTTCAGTTCCATAAAATGAACCTCCGTTCTTATAAAAAATTTATTTGCAGTCGGGACACAGCCCGCTGAATACGATCTGATGGGATTCAATAACAAATCCTCTGGTATTTACAATATTACGGCAAAGGTCCTTCTGATAGGGCATATCAACATCAAAAACGCCTCCGCATTTTCTGCATTTGATGTGATAGTGAGGTGTGCAGTTGAAATCAAAGCAGTCTGCACCGTCGGGAATTGGTATGTGGAGAATATGACCCTGTTTGGCAAGGATCTTAAGATTTCTGTATACCGTTGCCTTGCTGACAAACGGATTTATCTTGGAAATTTTCTCATATACCATTTCAGCGTCCGGGTGATTCTTCATATTACACACGGTTTCCATGACGAGCCGGCGCTGTAAAGTATTTCTGCTTTTGGTATCCTTCTGCATTCTGGTAACTCACCTCATTCCTTGCTATTGATAATAGTTTGCAATTATATTATATACCATTTATCATCATTTGTCAAGGTCATACTCATAATTATTCTGTCCGGTTTTATTTATGTTATTCATGAACGTAAATCAAAAAAGTCCCTGCGGATAATCCGCAGGGATCTGAAACGGTAAGTAAAACTTACTTGATTTCGATTGTAGCGCCAGCTTCTTCCAGCTTAGCCTTGAGAGCCTCAGCGTCAGCCTTGGAAACGCCTTCCTTGATAGTAGCAGGAGCAGACTCAACAACAGCCTTAGCTTCCTTCAGACCCAGACCGAGAACGTCCTTAGCAGCCTTGATAACAGCCATCTTAGCGTCACCAAAGGAAGCGAGAACAACGTCAAATTCAGTCTTTTCTTCAGCAGCAGCAGCGCCTGCACCAGCAGCCGGAGCAGCTGCAACAGCAGCAGTTACGCCAAATTCTTCCTGGATAGCTTCAACCAGCTCAGCCAGTTCCAGTACGGACAGAGCCTTGATTTCTTCAATGAAATTCATAATCTTTTCAGATGCCATGATAATAACTCCTTTATAATTTATTTTAATTTGAAATTGCCTGTGAATCAGGCTGCAATACTGTGCAGAAAATTACGCAGCAGTTTCTTCGTTCTTGCTGTCCACAACAGCCTGGAGAGTAGCAGCGAGCTTCTGAATCGGTCCCTGGAGAGAGCCAACCAGCTGAGCCAGCAGTACATCCTTTGACGGAATCTTGGACAGAGCAACAACACCATTGGTATCGTAAGCAGTACCTTCAACATAACCTGCCTTCAGGTTAAAGAAATCCTTGTTATCCTCAGCGAACTTACCGAGAATACGAGCAGGAGCAGTCTGGTCTTCGGTGGACATTGCGATAGCAGTTGTACCGTGAAGCACCTCATCAAAGCTCTCAATACCCATGTTCTTGAATGCGAAACGCAGGATAGAGTTCTTCTCAACGATGTACTTAACGTTAGCCTCACGAAGTTCCTTTCTCAGCTTTGTGTCAGCTTCAACGGTGATACCCTTGTAGTCAACCAGTACGAAAGAAACAGCGCTCTGAAGCAGTTCTGTCATAGCAGCAACCTTAGCCTTCTTGCCTTCCAAAATCTTTTCACTTGCCATGTGTGATTTCACCTCCGATACATTTTTTATCGTATCAAAGAATCGCAGCCATAAAAAAAGACGCTCATTCCGACATAGAGAAAGAGCGTCTGATTGGTCAGACTATGCACATTCCTCGGCTGGACTTAACGTTTTCACTGCCAGCTGTCTTTAGAATACGATATTTTGTTTTGCAACTCTAATAGTATAGCATATTCAGTCTTTCTTGTCAATGATTTTATGTACAAAAATAAGGTTAATTTTTTGTAAACTTGACAGAAAATACCTGCCGTGATATAATGAAACATATTATTTGAAAAGCAAAAGGGTGATATTATGAAAAAAGTGACTGCTGCTTTTATATCCGCTGCAATGATGACGGCAGTTTTTGCCCCGGTGATATCCGCAGAGGAAGACCGAAACGCAGTTATATTATCATCGGAGGAAAGGGAAGCGGCTCAGTATTTGTCTGACAACGGATACGATTCTGCAAGGCTTGAATCAGCTCTGGCTGTATATAATAACGGAGCAGAGGAAATAGAAAATATGCCGGAGTTCGGCTATTATGAGAATTTCCCGGGCAGAATGCAGGAATCCTCTGCGGATTCTTTTTATGAAGCTGTTATTGTGTCGCCTTCATATCTGAAAGGTCTTGATTCCTGTTCCTTCCTGCTTACTGCTGACGACCATAGAACCGGTGAAATTCGTATCGGAAGTGCATTTGCTTCCTGTGATATTATAAAAACTGAGATTGCCCTTCAGGGTGAAACAACAGGAACTCTGTTTACCATAAAAAAACTGCCGGAATTCAGTGATTTCCGCAGTACTGAAATTATCGTATTTCCCATTGACGGATATGATTTTTACTGCCAGCCCTCTTCCAGTCTTAAATATAACGCTGAATATACCGATAATACGAATGTTATTTTAAAGTCGGAAATATTCTTAGCAGGCGACACGAATCACGACGCTTTCACAGATGCGGCGGATTATACTATACTTATCAGATATCTGACAGGTCAGAATACTGATCTTACCATGAATTATTACGGAAACACTTTCAGTTCCGGCGTTACAAACAGGCTTGCAGCTGATGTAAATGCAGACGGTGAAGTGAATTTTGAAGATGCGGATATTCTTTTTAAAAAGCTGATGGGCGAGAAAGAGCCTGCATTATATGGTGATGTGAATTTTGACGGAAAGATAAGCATATCTGATGTTATTATCATTCAGAAATACATTCTTGGAATTACAGAACTTAATGATGAGCAGCTTGCGGCAGCAGATATAAATAAAGACGGCTGTATTGACGCAAACGACATTGCCTTTATGATGAATATTATCTATTAAAAACTATAAAAAAAGCAGACCGAAATCTCTTCGGTCTGCCTTAAACTGAATGCTATCCAGTTAATCTTGTGCGGTGTTGCCTTTACTTATATGCAGGGAATTCGTCGATTATTTGAACAGCAAACTGCATCATAAGCAGAAGATCATTGGAATCTATGATTTGATTGCCGTCCACATCTGCACAGTATCTATGAATTGTGTTTTTTGGAGCAATTGAACCAATGCACATTTTGTTTACAAGAATGATATCTACAATAGAAACTCTGCCGTCCATATTGGCATCGCCAACTATGAGGTTTACATTAGTTGGTTCACCGGAATCTGCTGTGGGATAATTCTGTGAACCAAAGTATGGATAAACATACTGATTTATAACCATCTGGTATATCTGATCCGGAGTACAATCATCCATGAACATACCTTGCCAGAACATTCCGGAAACCGCAGGAGTATAATCTCTGTTTATAACACTTGTAAAGTCATTTTGCCCGCCAAAATAAGGGCTTAAAGTTTGATGCTTTTCAGCAATGAAATCGTAAAGACCTTCTCTGTCGTCAGCTTCTATGAATGCTTCTGCCTTAGGTATATCATCTGCACTCAGCGGAAGAATGAGATAACTCAGTTCATTGTCTGTAAGCTTCATCAAACCATAGTAAAGACCTGCTTCACAAGGATAAACACCTGATTCGACTTCAAATGTACCGGATTCATAACCTTTATCGCTGAGATACTTGTAATAACCGTTATTTTCGGTAATAGGGTCTTTTGCAATATAATCCGGAGGAATTATTCCGTATTTATTTGGATAAATATTAGCCTCAATGCAAAAATCAGCACTGGGATCTGTATACAAAGCTCTTATAGAGTTTTCATAAAATGGGTCATCCGGATCTAAATCTTCATTAGGTATAACATTAAGAGGATTAACAGTAATATTGTACTTATCGACCTCTTCAACAGTAAGGCTTCTGATGAAAGTGTGCGTAACATTGCCGTCTGCGTCGTATTTGAATATTGTTTCCGCATTAGCAGTAAGCGCAGAAACAGAGCATAAAAGGGATACCGATAAAACCGAGGATAAAGCCTTTGCAAATAAATTTTTCATAAGAATACCACCTTTCTATTTTTTTGTTGTGTCATATTCAGTGATAGTCTTGTAGCCTATTTCATTAAATAAATTATTGTATCGAACTTTTTCATTTGATGACATCTTGTTATAAATTTCCTGAGAAGAAGAAATAAAAGCTGATTTTTCATTGGCTGGAAGCATTTGATTTAATTTATTTAAATCTATTACGGAAATTACACCATCTTTATTTAAATCAGCTATATGCAGCTGTAAGGTCGATAGTTCTTGTTTTTTTACTAAGTAGCGTAATAAAATATCTGCATCGTTGGAATCTAAAATATAATTATAATTTAAATCGCCAATCTTTAATCTTGGATACATGCTTTTAAACCATGTGCCATTATCTATAGCTGGTATACTGGTTGTTGAATTTAATGTATTCATTTTATCATCACATAATGTTAGGCGTGATATCGTAGGATCGGTATATACATCACTACGCCTTTTACTCATATACACACCTAAGAAGAGGGTGCTGCTATTAGTAAGTACACTTGCAGGTTCGTCTAATGTTCCATAGTCAAGTGGGAGTTTTCCATTATAAGAGCGTAATCCGCCGATAACTTGGTCAGATTTAGGAAATGAGCCTATATACGAATGATATTCTTGAATGTTATTGTCATAATATGGATTTGTAAGTGATAAAGTGGTATTAAAGTCCAAATTATTTATGCAGTTAGTATTGATATCCAATAAAGCTACAACATTTACCGGTTGATTTTCAACTTCAATATAGTATAAACTATTTACTGAATCATAAAGACCACCGTATGAAAAAGCCGCTACACGATTGGTATTATCTGAATAATCGCTTTTGTAATTTAATGCATCGTACATAACCCAGAAAAAACC
>JBJERG010000106.1:0-6944 GCA_051882155.1 Ruminococcus sp. | reverse complement strand
AAGGTAACGCAATGGAAAAACACTCATTCATCACGATACAGAAGAATGGCGAAAGCTATGAAAGATAACAATTTCCATTCAGATACATTTTCTGAAACTTATGTTCTACTCCACACGTTTGCTCATCTGTTTATCCGTGAACTCTCTAACGTCTGCGGATATAGTGCAGCGTCTATCAGAGAAAAAATATACAGCGAAATTGACAAAGAAAACAATGAAGTTAAAATGTGCGGTGTACTGATCTATGTATCATCCTCTGACAGCGACAGCAGCCTCGGTGGTCTTATCAGCGTTGCAGATAACGAAGATGTGTTTGAAGAAATAATGGACAGCATGCTTGAACGGGCAAATTGGTGCAGCGGTGATCCCTTATGTATATCTTCAATGAAGCAAGGCTATAAAAATCTAAATTATGCCGCTTGTCATGACTGTACATTGCTGCCTGAAACATCATGCGAAAAGTTTAATTGCTTTCTTGACAGAGCTTCAATCGTTGGAACGCCCGATAATCCCGGTTTGCGATTCTTTAAATAAAACAATTCTTTCAATGTAACCGCCAACCATACTTAAGCCTTGTAGTTTGTCACCTTTAGATTTTACAAATTTACAGCATAACAAAAGCGACTGAGATTTCTCTTAGTCGCTTTGTTTATTATTCGGACTTTTGATTTTGATTTCTTCAAGCCAGTTTTCACAGTTTTCTATATAGAAATCATAGACTTTTTCAGCCTGTTCATCTCTCAATAACTGAAAATATCAGCACTGCAACTCTTTCAACATGTTCCGGTTCCTTGTAATCAAATCTTTAACTTAGGCTTTTTTGGTGTGAAATGCTCATGGCTGTAGTTCATAAAGATAAGCTGGATAAAAAGCTTATTCGCCAATCGTTGTAACTGTATCAGGTATTACAACCTCTGTTTCTCCTCTTTCTTCTATATACTTTTTAGCACACCATTTTCAATTTCAAATGCCATTTTTATTTCCTCCTAATTTTTATTTATCAATGCTTTCGCATTAATTTACTTGGGTTTGATTTTTCTATACTGTTTTGTTGTCGGCAGCACAGTACATTCCCGGCAGATATTCCAGCACAAAAGTGGGAACACTTGCACCACGCTTCATTAAAGCTGTCAGATCCTTCCGGACAACTTTGCCCGGAAAGCATCTTATTATTTTCTGATCCAGTAAATCCATATATTATCACTCCTGTTTTATCAAAATCCAAAGTCCGCAGTAAAACTTATCTGAATAGCAAATGGTATCTTCTGCTGAAGTGTATTTTCAGAATCCTGCTGTGAACGAACTGCAAGATAGCATATCTTCTGCATTGACATATCCGATGAAAGAACAAAGCTGCAGGGCGTAATCTGATTACTGCTGAGTGTGACTTCAATAATATCACTTACAATTCTTTCCTCCTCATTCAGGAAAAACAACTGATATACAACCGTATTTTTCTGAAAAGGCAGCGGCTGTTCCAAACGAAAATCAAGACTGAATGCAAGATTGGTGACAGGTCTTCCCATATCAGTACATACCGCAAGTGGTTCGTCAATATGCCGCAAACCAAGCATATATCTCAATTCTGTCGGGTTTAATGTGCTGACAGATACAACGGAAGGCGTTTGCGGAATTATTGTTTGTGAAACTGCAAAAGGTGTTGAAACTGTTTCTGATAATAGACGGGATTCAGGCGTACTTTCAGACATTTCCTCTTTATTTCCTGTAAGTTCTTCCTTGATAGTATTTACCCGCATCAGAAGCTGATTGACATTTTCCGCAAGCTTTTCACGTTCAGCATCATTGAGTGTTTCAAAGATCCTTGTATCCACATCTTTCAGCATGGTAATACTCTTAGATACACTTTGAGACGGACGTGCTTTTGTTTCACGCTTTTTGGATTTAAGCACAGCACTGTCAAACATATTGCGCATTTCATCTGCAAGTTGTGCGTTCTCTGTTATAAACACATCAAAATCTTCCATATTTTTTGGTCTTTTCTCCATCAATGCAGAATGCAGTACATCGACAAGCTCTGCCTGTTTTTTCAGGTATGTTGTGTAAATATTGGTACTCATCATAGCACCGATATTTCGTATGTATTTTCGGCTGTCACCCGTTGTTTTCATGATTATATTATTAAAAATAATTTCCTTCAGCATTTGCCTTTCTGTATCTTTTTTTGCCTTTTTCAGCAGCTTGCTCATGTCGCCCAATATGGAAACTATCTGATAATCACGTGCAATATGATAATGCTCCGGCAGTCCTATATATTCAAGAAATTCCACAAGGAGCAATGCATGATCAATTTTGTTTTTTACTTCAGATTCAGTTTCATTGATACTCTGTGCATATTCCTCAATTGTAAGAAGTTTTGTTTTTATAATATCCTGATATATTCCGACAAGACGATCGATCGGATTATAGTCAACTTTCTTTTCCTCACCATGCTGAATGGCAAGCTCCAGCATTTTGATACGTTTCTTGTTATCACGCATCTTTTCATTCAGGATCACTGTTTCAAACCAGCCGAATGCAGGATTATTTGCTGCAAGTCTGCGCAGACAGGTAAAACGTCTGTTTCCATCAATCACTCTTCCATCAGAAAGAACCACTCCGGGTTCTCTCTGATTCACCAGTTCAATATTCATCTGTGTTTTCTCAATAGACGCCGGATTACTCTGCACAATAAACTGCTCAACTACATCATTGTATGCCTTCATATCCAGACTCTGAAAGGCATTTGCTCCATTTTCACTCTTGTACTGAGTTATATATGTTGCAATACGATCGTTCTGGTCATTATAATACAGGCATTCCAGTCTTACCCTGTATACGGGATAAGCCTTAGTTTCACCATCCAGCGTCAGCTTTCGTGTAAGCGTTGTAGGCTGTACATATTTTTTCAGTTCTTCTGACAGCAAATTCATATATATTCATCCTCCATCCAGTCATTTTCTTCAATTTCTTCCAGTTCTTCTAAATATACATCGTAATTACGATATATTTTACACATAATATCATCATAATACATTTCTGTATCCTTGATATTCCATTTAACATTGTCTTTGTCCAGAGTAATATGATAAGCGTCATATACATCATCAATAAGCTCATCCAGTTCAATTGAACTGTACTGCTGCAGCAAATAGTGAAGGAGCGTTTGCTCTGTAATCAGCTTTCTACCTTTATAGAAAAGTACCGTCCCACCAAGTTTTATATACGAAAAACGTGCGTCCTCACGCAGCAACGAGCTATAGAACCATGCCTCAAATCCCAGAGCATCCAACTGTGATGAAAAGCCCTGTTTCTGTAAATATTCCACTGTAAAATATGTATCCGGATCTACAAACATATCCACTGCATTGCAGTATTCTCTCAGATTTTCTTTTTCAATTCCCATTTTTTTCAGTTTACGGATATTAATATACTGATAGGGCGAAAACTCAATAATTTCATAATCATCCTTCAGCTCAGCAAGCTTTGAAGCATAACTCATAATATAACCGTACTTTTTGCTTAATGGAGATATATCCTGAACATCAGCCTGTGTCAGAAGATGTTCAAACATCTTCGCCGCTGAGTCATAATGCTGAATAATATAGTTGGCATTGACAACAAATCCCATTCTTTTAAGATTGAAGGATGAAATGAGACTTGTATCAGCATTTGGTACAAGCTCCTGATAGATTTCCTTAACTTCAGAAAAGAAATACATATCTTTTGTGAGATGACTTTTCAGAAGCGCCATATGCTCATCGGACATAGGGACAAAGTCCACAGTGTACACTCCGTCCTGTTGATACTCGTGAATACACTTGAACCATGAGGTAATATGTACTGTATTAAAGCCGCATTCCTCGGATATTGCAGCAGCAAGATCCTCTGTTTTTATTGGTGCAAGTTCGAAAAGTCTTTCCTTTATCATCTGTTCACGGTCAAATTCTCCGAATTTGATACCCGGCGTTCTCTCAAAACGCAAACTCGGATTTTCTGACTCTGCACCAATCTTCTTCAGCAGATTATGCAGCTCATATTCATCACGAATATCATACTGCTTCATCAATTCCGGATTGTCCCTTAACAGTTTTAGTGTTGATATTTCTGTATTGTGATACTGCATCAGATCAAGAGCCTGAAGCAGCTCTATATAATCTTTTGAAGGAATATTGTAATATCTGAGTCTTCGTCCATGTTTCCATAATACAAATAAACTTTTGCTGAGAGCATTCTCCCTTGTTCGCATTTCCTCCTCCGTCAGCAGCAGGTTTTCAAGCTGATGGCACCTCACAAATTCATTATATAATTCTATAAACTTCTCATAAACAACTTCATCCTGACAATATTTTGAAAGGATATAATTCTCAATATCAGTTCTTGTTTTTTTAATCCTCCTATGATTTTCTTCAGGAAGATATATATATCTTGCTGAAGCTGAATATCGTACATATCGAATCCAGTTGCTGCGCATCCACCGAGGAATATTTTCATCATAGACAATCATTTCCGGTAATGTATCACCGCATTTGCTGACAAGATTAAGATATCCATATGCCCTTTCATCTTCACCTGTGAGCGCAATAAATTCCTCTTTAGTCAGCTGATAAGTTTCAAAAAGCGTTCTGTATCGTTCTTCTGTCAGCATTAATCCTTTTATCTTACACTCATGATTTAAAATACGGATTGCCTTCAACTGCAGCTGACGCACTCGTTCTCTTGTCAACCCATAATCTTCAGCAATTTCCTCAAAGGTGTATTGCCGCATTCTCTTATCCAGAACGTCAGCAATTCTTTCTATGGATTTCCCTTCAAAAACCTCCATAACTGAAACCGTAACAGGATAGTACATTTCATCATTATCACGCAGAACTATCAGATTATTCTCTGTAAGATCATACAGAATATCAAACAGCATTTCCAGATCTACTGATGAAGGAAGTCTTTTCATAATTTCAGCTGCACTAATACCGAACATATATTTTTCTTTCACACAATTTATAATATAATTACCAAGCGCTTCCTGTACATGAATCTCACGCCACCAGTTATCAAAACAGGTTTTCACATCACTGCATGTTTCATCAAGCTCGGAAAGAAGAAGAGATCTTATATGCTTATTTGACATGTTAAAAACGTGTATTTCTTCCATAAATTCGTCAAGAAAGCCAAGTATTTCCGGTGGAAAACTGCTTTCGTCCGGTGCATTCATCATAAGAACTTTGTCCCGAAGCTCAGCCTGTATAGCCAGTATTTCATTTAGTGTCTTTTTCCCGAGATTGGTAAATGACATAAGGTCATCAGAACTAAGCTCCAACAATTGAGAGATATGAAGTATACCATTACGCATGAGGCAATTCTTTGCCCTAACAGATAATCTGTAATTTTCCACCAGATCATCCTCTATAACAACTTCTACTTTTTCTGCAGATTCAGACATACCACAGTTTTCCTGATTTGCCAAGTTGTTTGGCGCACATTCTTTTTCGATTTCACCTTTAAGAAATTGATTCAGCTTGCTCACAATCTCTTCTATAGAACTTTTTCCGAGGTTTTTTAAACTCTTAAGTATTGACATTTTTATATTTGCAAGCTGTACAATTCTTTCGATTCCATTCCTTCGAAGTGCGTTATACGATCTTGGTGAAAGTAAAAGCACCTCAATTTCCGCATTATTTATAACAGATCCTGACGGTGTATGTACTATATTATCATTTTCAACTCTGAATTCTACACCCAGCAATGAATCATAATCATACTCAGGCTTGTTTGTCACCTGAAAATCGGATTGAGATTCTTCTTCTGTTTCTGCCGGTTTCAGATATTCCGGTTCGCAAATATCTTCGGGAATAGGCGATAAATCAGATAGTGAAAAAGCCGCACCGCCAAAAGGACAGTCGGACTCTGTCTGCATTGTGTTTGGTTCAGATTCCGAAAATGATAATTTAAATGGGGTATCAGATATATTTTTAAACATGAATTTCCTCCTGTCCGGTTATAACGATATCGATGTTATATGTTATGTCAACAAATCTGCGGATTTAAGATATATGTTTCTGCGCATTCTTCTTATCAAAAAAGCAGTTTACGGATTTAACCTTATTGTCCAGCACCTTCACAATGTCGCATCCCTCTTCAGCAACTGCCTGCAGTTCATCAATAGAGGTCGGGCTATTCATCAGATAATGTACAAGATTGTTTCTATGAATGCGCCAGTCATCAATGCTTTTCAGCAGCTCCAGTGTCAAACGCTGACGTACATATTTTTCGGCAAAGGGCTTGCAATCACGTATTTTCTTGATTTTTTCTGAGAGCTTCAAAGGTTGATTCCGCTTACTAACGAGCTTAATTCCACCCGCATGGCGAAGCACCGATTCCGTTCTGTCCTCCATAATAGCATATTCCAGAAAGATTGCCTCAAAGTAGAAACCGTTTTTCATCGCCTTTTTGAGCTGCATCTTTCGTTCAGCATAGGTTGCTTGCTTTTCATAGTTGGGGAGTTGGGTTTGTTCCATTATAATTCCTTCTTTCATCTATGCAATATGCATCGGATTCCGGGATGTCAGTCCCGGAACCCGATTTGCAATTTAGATTATAATTCACCAGATTTGATCTTTTCCATCACTTCTTTGTAGACGCTGTCATATATCATACTGCTGAGAGGATTCAGATCGGACATATCTTCAGCACCAAGATGGTACAGAACCAGTTTTTTAACGAATAACTGCAATGCCTCCTGTGGATCAGGAATATCAACACAAGAATATATTTCCTCAACCAGATCATCCCTGTCAAATTCAGAAATAACAGTAACGCCTTCTCCATCGTAGGTCATTCCATCAATAAGTTTCCAGACAAGTTCAAGATAATCAACGATTCCATCAACAATTAATTCAACATTATTGGATTCCGAAATTGGGACTTCAATTATAATGTCATTATTGGTC
>JBJERG010000105.1:0-6947 GCA_051882155.1 Ruminococcus sp. | reverse complement strand
GGTTATACACACCTCCAGAGAGCACAGCCCATAACCTTTGCACATCATCTTATGGCGTATGTGCAGATGTTTCTCCGTGACCTTGGCAGACTTGATGACACAGCTAAACGCATGAACGTCTGTCCTCTGGGAAGCGGCGCACTGGCAGGTACTACATACCATATTGACCGTGAAATGACAGCTGAACTCCTCGGCTTTGACGCACCTATGGCAAACAGCCTTGACGGTGTTTCCGACAGAGATTACTGCATTGAGCTTGCAAATACTCTTTCTATTATAATGATGCACCTGTCAAGATTTTCCGAGGAGGTTATTCTCTGGTGCTCATGGGAATTCAAGTTTATTGAACTTGATGACGCCTATGCAACAGGTTCATCTATCATGCCCCAGAAGAAAAATCCCGATATAACAGAACTTATCCGTGGCAAGACTGCAAGAGTTTACGGTGATCTGAACACTCTCCTCACCATGATGAAAGGTCTGCCTCTTGCATACAACAAGGATATGCAGGAGGACAAGGAGGCAATATTTGACGCAGTTGATACAGTAAAGCTGTGCGTCAAGACATTTATTCCTATGATGGAAACTCTTACAGTAAATGCTGAAAACATGAGAGCCGCAGCTGCTAAAGGCTTCATCAATGCAACAGACTGTGCAGATTATCTGGTTAAAAAGGGAATGCCTTTCCGTGACGCATACAAGATTTCCGGAACACTTGTTGCAGAGTGCATTTCAAAGGGACTTACTCTTGAAACACTTCCTCTTGATGAATACAGAAAAATGACAGAGCTTTTTGATGAGGACGTATACGAAGCCATCAGCCTTGAAACCTGCGTAAAGGGCAGACTTTCACAGGGCGGACCTTCACCGGATGCAGTAAAAATTCAGATAGAGCTTGCAAAAAAGCAGCTGGAAGCGTAAAATTATGTTGAAACGACAGTTTAAATTTATAATGTGCCTTTGCCTTATAGCCGTGCTTGTGTGGATACTGGGCGAAGTGCTTATCGCACTGGTGCTTGATTTAAGTCCGGTGGTATCATGGATATGGGCAGTTCTTATGCTTGTGGGAACCTGCGCATTCAGTGTATGGAAATGCCCGAGGGAATAGGAGGAACAGAGAAAATGGCAGTAAACATTTTTATTGACGGACAGGAGGGTACAACAGGTTTGCGGATACTTGAAAGATTCGCAGGACGTGACGACATAAACCTTCTGAAAATAGATCCCGAACTTCGTAAGGATGCAAATGAGAGAAAGAAACTTATAAGGGCAAGCGACTTTACAATTCTTTGTCTGCCGGATGCAGCTGCAAGAGAGGCAGTAGAGCTTGCAGGCGATGCACCTGTAAGAATCATTGACGCATCTACCGCCCACAGAACAAATCCTGCATGGGCGTATGGTTTTCCCGAGTTATCTCCAGAACACCGTGAAAAAATAGAGAAATCCTCAAGAGTGGCAGTTCCCGGCTGCTATGCAAGCGGCTTTAATGCACTTGCATATCCTATGGTAAAAAGCGGTCTTATGCCTGCCTCTTATCCTGTTCAGTGTTTTGCAGTATCCGGCTACAGCGGCGGCGGCAAGAAGATGATCGCTGAGGTGGAAGCTCCCGACAGCGCACCGGAAGTACACAGTCCCAGATTCTACGGTCTGGCAAATAATCACAAGCATCTTCCCGAAATGCAGGCAATATCCGGACTTCTGAATAAACCCATGTTCACACCTATAGTTGACGATTACTATAACGGCATGGTGGTATGTATTCCCGTGCAGTCAGCCATTGCAGGAAAAAAGGTTTCTCCCAAGGAAATTCACGCCATGTTCAGTGAGCATTACAACGGCTGTACATTCGTAAAAGTTATGCCTTTCCTTGAAAGCGCAGACCTCACCGCCCTCAGAATCAGCTCCAATGATCTGAGAGATACAAACATGATGGAAATATTCGTATGCGGCAGTGAAGACCAGGCACTCCTCTGTGCAAGACTTGACAATCTTGGCAAGGGCGCTTCCGGTGCGGCTGTACAGTGCCTTAATATTATGATGGGTACTGATGAAACAAAAGGTCTTTTGTAAGAAAGGAATGAGAATTATGAAGGACGTTAAGAAAATATCCTATGACGGCTATAAATATATTGACGGCGGCGTATGTGCCCCGAAGGGTTTCCGTGCAAACGGACTTTACAGCGGAATAAAGAAAAATCCATCTGAAAAATACGACCTCTGCCTTGTTGTATCAGATGTTCTCTGCAATGCGGCAGGCGTATTCACACAGAATAAGGTTCAGGCGGCACCTGTAACCGTTTCAAAAAGTCACCTTAAAGCAACAGGCGGCAAGGCAAAGGCATTCATTCTCAATTCAAAAAATGCAAATGCCTGCAATCCTGACGGCATAGAAAAGTCCGAAAAAATGTGCGCACTGGCGGCTGAAAGACTCTGCATTCCCTCTGAACAGGTGCTTATTGCACAGACAGGCGTTATCGGTCAGACAATGCCCATTGAACCCATTGAAAACAACATTGATTCCCTTGTATACGGTCTTTCCGAAAATGGAAATGAAAAGGCTGCCATTGCAATTATGACAACTGATACAGTTAAAAAGGAAGTTGCAGTAGAATTTACACTGGGCGGCAAAGTTTGTCATCTCGGCGGCATGGGCAAGGGCAGCGGCATGATATGCCCCAATATGGCAACAACTCTCAATGTTATAACAACAGACTGCGCCATTACATCAGAAATGCTCCAGAAGGCACTCAGCGATGTGGTAAAGGTGACATACAACTGCCTTTATGTTGACGGCGACCAGTCCACAAACGATACCTGCGCTGTAATGGCAAACGGACTTGCCGAAAATGCTCTTATTGACAGGGAAAATGAAGATTACGCCGCATTTAAGCAGGCGCTTTATATAGTAATGTCCAACATCACAAAGATGCTTGCAAAGGACGGCGAGGGTGCAACAAAGCTCCTTGAATGCAATGTAACAGGCGCAAAAACAGAAAAAGACGCCCTTGCCATTGCAAAGAGCGTAATTTCCTCAGATCTCCTTAAATGTGCAATGTTCGCCTCAGACGCAAATGTGGGACGTATTGCATGTGCTATCGGTTATGCTGACGCAGACTTTGACCCGGCAGGCTTCAGCGTAGTGCTGGAATCTTCAAAGGGAAGCATAAAGTTCTTTGAAAAGGGCGCAATAATGCCCTTCTCCGAAGAGGAGGCAGCCGAAATGCTAAGTGATGATGAGATAAAGATAAATGTAACGCTCTCAGACGGTGACGCAAAGGCAACTGCATGGGGCTGTGACCTTACATATGAGTACATAAAGATAAATGCGGATTACCGCACCTGAAAAGAGGATGTGTAAAATGGGAGATATAACCAATAACGTTCGTGCGCAGGTGCTTGTTGACGCCCTGCCTTACATTCAGAAATATAACAATAAAATCGTAGTTGTAAAATATGGCGGAAACGCCATGACCAATGAATCCCTCAAGCAGGCTGTTATGAATGATATCGTTCTGCTGTCGCTTGTAGGAGTAAAGGTGGTTCTGGTACACGGCGGCGGTCCCGAAATAAACGATATGCTGAAAAGACTGAATATCGAAAGCAAATTCATAGGCGGTCTTAGATATACCGACGCTGAAACTGTTGAGGTTGTAAAAATGGTGCTTGCCGGCAAGGTAAACAAGGATCTTGTAAATCTCCTGGGCAGAAGCCACGGTCAGGCGCTTGGTCTTTGCGGCACAGACGGCGGAATGCTTGTGGCTGAACGCAAGGAGGGTCCCAACGGTGAGGATCTGGGATTTGTAGGGGATATTGTAAAGGTAAATGAAAAGCCTATCCTTGACGCTCTGGACTGCGGATATATTCCTGTTATCGCAACGGTTGCAACAGATGAATTCGGTCAGACATACAACATAAATGCAGACACTGCCGCTGCAAGAATAGCAGCACAGCTTCGTGCAGAGAATCTCATTCTCATGACAGATATAGCAGGACTTCTCAGAGATAAGGACGATCCTTCCACACTGATACCCTTCGTTCATGTCAGCGAAGTGCCTTTCTTCAAGAGGAAGGGCGTAATTTCAGGCGGAATGATCCCGAAAATCGACTGCTGTGTTGAAGCAGTACGAAGAGGCGTTAAGAAGACTGCTATCATTGACGGAAGAGTTCCTCACTCAATTCTCATTGAAACTCTTTCAAATGAAGGCATAGGAACTCAGTTCCGCTGATAAACTGCATGGGAAAACAGGAGGTGCAAAAATGACAACACAGGAAAAACAAAACAGCTCTGTTATGGGAACATACGGACGTTTTCCGGTGGTTCTGGAAAAGGGTGCAGGTGATACCTGTACCGATGAACAGGGCAAAAGCTACATAGATTTCGGCAGCGGCATAGGAACATCTTCCCTTGGCTACTGCAATGATGCCTGGGCAGAGGCTGTATGCACACAGGCAAGAAAGCTTCAGCATACATCAAACCTCTATTACACAAAGGTTCAGGCAGATTATGCTGAAAATCTCTGCAAAGAGGCAGGCTACAGCAAGGTTTTCTTCTGCAACAGCGGCGCAGAATCAAATGAATGCGCTATAAAGCTGGCAAGAAAGTACAGCTTTGACAAATACGGCAAGGGCAGACACAATATCGTTACTCTTGTGAATTCATTCCACGGCAGAACAATGTGTACCCTTTCCGCAACAGGACAGGAGGTTTTCCATAACTATTTCTTTCCCTTTGTGGAAGGCTTCCGCTATGCAACAGCAAATGATATTGATGACCTTAAATCAAAGATCGATGATACAGTATGCGCTGTAATGATGGAGTATGTACAGGGCGAGGGCGGCGTAAATGCCCTTGACAAGGCGTTCGTTGACGCTGTATACGAAATATGTGCAGAAAAGGATATTCTGGTAATTGCTGACGAGGTGCAGACAGGCGTTGGCAGAACAGGCACATTCCTTGCAGGTGAGCAGTTCGGTCATAAGGCTGATGTCACCACCCTTGCAAAGGGTATCGCAGGAGGACTTCCCATGGGTGCCTGCCTTGCAAACGAAAAATGCGCAGAGGTTCTGGATAAGGGTTCCCACGGTTCCACATTCGGCGGAAATCCGGTATGCTGTGCAGCAGCTGAAGCAGTTCTTGAAACGGTAACCGGTGAAGGATTCCTTGAAGAGGTTCAGAAAAAGGGCGCATACTTCCGTGAGAAGCTGGAAGCTATGGAAGGCGTGAAGTCCGTAAGCGGTCTGGGTCTTATGATAGGCATAGAAATTGAAAACAAGACCGCCCTCCAAGCGGCAAACGAGGCTCTTGAAAAGGGTCTGCTTATTCTGACAGCAAAGACAAAAGTTCGTCTTCTGCCGCCGCTGACAATTACATATGATGAAATTGACAAGGGTCTTGCAATACTTGCAGATATAATCAAACAGTAAGGAGAAAAAAGAATGAAACATTTACTTAAAATGCTGGATCTCAGCACAGAGGAGATAATTGAAATACTGGATCTGGCTGACCAGCTGAAATATGAGCTGAAGCACGGAATTCCCCACCCGCACCTCCAGGGCAAAACACTGGGCATGATATTCCAGAAGGCTTCAACACGTACACGTGTATCCTTTGAAACAGGTATGTATCAGCTTGGCGGACAGCCTTTGTTCCTTTCCGCAAACGACCTTCAGATAGGCAGAGGAGAACCTGTACAGGATACAGCAAGAGTTCTTTCACGCTATCTTGACGGTATCATGATCCGTACCTTTGAACAGAAGGAAGTTGAGGATCTGTCCACATTCGGCAGTATCCCGATAATTAACGGTCTTACTGATTTCTGCCACCCATGTCAGATTCTGGCTGACCTTATGACTATCCGTGAATTCAAAAGCACATTTGACGGTCTGAAGGTATGCTATATCGGCGACGGCAACAACATGGCAAATTCCCTTATAGTAGGCTGTCTTAAGGTTGGCATGGCATTCAGCATAGCTTGTCCCGAGGATTATCAGCCGGATCAGCAGGTGCTTGATTTTGCAAAGGATTACGACTGCTTCCACATGACAACCGATCCGAAGGAAGCCGCAAAGGGCGCAGATGTGGTTATCACCGACGTATGGGCATCCATGGGACAGGAAGGCGAAGCAGAGAAGAGAAGAGAAGCATTCAAGGGCTATCAGATAAATGATGAAATAATGGCTCTTGCAAACAAGGACGCAATGGTTCTCCACTGCCTGCCTGCACACCGTGAGGAGGAAATCACCACCAAGGTATTCGAGGAACACGCAAACGAGATCTTCGAAGAGGCAGAAAACCGTCTTCACGCTCAGAAAGCTGTTATGGTCAAGCTGATGAAATAAGAAAAAAGCTGCTCTGTAAAGGGCAGCTTTTTTATGCAGAAAAGAGATATGCAGAAATTTATTCGGAAGAATTTTCTGTCAAAAGCAGCTTCATGTCATTCACTACATTCTGGATATGCAGGATTTGTTCATTGGAAAGACCGCTGACATCAAGAGTATGCTCATTTGAGAGACCGAGAATATAGTCAGTGCTTACGGAAAAAGTTTTTGAAATTTTGATAAGCATATCGATAGACGGCTGAATATTGCCGTTTTCCCAGTTGCTTACACACTGCTTTGTAACAAAAAGCTTCCTTCCGAACTGAATCTGATTCATACCCAGTGACAGTCTTAATTCCTTGATTCTTTCTTCAAACATCAAAAACATCTCCTTGGTCAATTATTGCAATACTATTGTAAATTATCACTTGACAAATATAAAATACTATGGTATACTAATAGTGGACTAAATGTCAAAAAAAGAAATTTTTTTGGGAAGGAGGGTGCGAAATGGGAAGAAATATCGATTACAAAGGAATGCTTCAGTTGTTTATACTTGGATTCGGATTAATATTAATACTATTTATGATAATATTCTTTACATCAATATCAAACACACTCGGAACAAT